>DASVVH010000511.1:0-2684 GCA_036386615.1 Ardenticatenaceae bacterium | reverse complement strand
GGCTCTCCTCGGCCAGATAGTGACGCGCCTGCCAGCCCAGTGCCTCGGCGCGGGCGGTGGCACGCCGCAGCCAGCCGCGCATTGCCTCTTCCGGCGCGGCCTGGGCAGCGGCGACGGCAACGACGGCCCACTGCGTTCCGTCCAGAGGGTAGTCCGCCGCGCGGGCACGGCTGATGAGGAGGGAATCGCCCTCGCCCGCCAGCAGCGTCGCCACGAAGTCTCCCTGCGCGCCCTCGCGCGCGGCCTCGACGGCCTCGATTTTCACCAGTTCGAGCGCCAGAGCCGCCGCGCCCTGTTCCAGCGCCACGCGCGACCACTCTTCCAGCGCCTCCGCCGTGTCGTGCAGGGTGAGCGTGGCGACGGGCGATTCACCGACGAAGAGCGGGCGAGTGAGGGTGATGCTGTCGGGGGGCGCGTTGCCCGCCTGCGCCAGCGTTGCCCCTTGCAGGTCGCTCACGCGGACGGCGTGGCCGAAGAGACGATGCATCTCCTCGACGAGGCCCTTCAGCCCCGCGCCCGCCGCCACGCGCTGCCCCAGGTGGCGGTAGAGGGCTGCTGCCTGCGCCTCTTCCTGTGCCTCGCGGTCCGAGACGAGGCGGATGATGGAGCGGGCGACGCGCGCCACGTCGGTCTCTTCCGGCAGGAGCCAGAGGGGCAGGTTGCTCCGCTCGGCCTCGCGCCGCGCTGCCGTGTCGGCGCTCCCCTTCACGACGATAGCCGAGAGGCCGAGCCTGCCCAACTCCCGCACCACGCGGGCCAGCGTCAGGCCGGGGTTGCTCGCCATCACGACGGGCAGGTCGAGCAGCGCCACCTCGTCAGCGTTGAGTGTGGGGAAGAGGGGTGAGAGGACGCCGCTCGTGCGTGCCCAGCGCACCGGACGGCCCAGGCCGCGCGTGCCCGCCACGAGCGTGCTGCCCAGGGGTAGGGCGATGCGCCCCATCGCGTGTACGGTTGGCAGGGCAGGAAGTGCGACCACGCAGACTCCGTTCAGAGGATTTGGCGGATTGTACGCGGGGAGATGCTACAGGGGAAACCACTCCACCGTTCAAAAGTTACGGCCCGCCTCAGTGCGTCAGTACCGAGGCGGGCCGTAACTTGTTTTTAGGTGGACTTTCTACGATGCGCGGGGTTAAGGCACCACCTCTAATTCGGTCTGGGCCTCCTCGATTGTACGCAGCAGACCCTTCAGGGCCGCCGTGCGGCGCTCGAAAAAGCCCGTATCCAAGAGATTCAGGCGGTTCATCCGTTCCGTGTTGAGCTTCGTCTCGATGATCTCGCGCGCGACAAGATCCCTCAACTCCGCCAACTGTTCATCCTGGACGACGAGCAGGCGTTCCATAGCAAAAACTCCCCGTTTCAAAGGGGTCTCCGTTCCAACGCTTCTATAATACCACCGTTTCTTATATTGTACAAGAAATCGGCATACATCTTGCTCCCTATTGTTTCAGATAAATACTTACAAAGGAGTAAGGGATGAACAGCAACAATTCCATGAATCAGGGGACGGGCGACGTAGCGAATACGGCTGGTTCCGGGTGGGACAATCCGCAGGGCAGCCCTGTTCTCATGCACGTTCGGAGAGGGATGGAGGTCCACGACGCGGACGGCGGCAAGGTCGGCTCGGTGGATGTCGTCTTCTTCGGCTCTACGGGTCCATCATCGGCGGAGGCGGGCGCTGGGCCAGCCCGCGCTTCCGGGGAGGTGGAGGAGGATTCGTTCTTCGAGGATCTGGCCCACGCCTTCACGGGGGACGACGACAACATTCCTGAGACGCTGCGCGGGCGTCTGATGCAGAACGGCTACATCCGCGTTGACACGGGTCTGCTGGGGGGCCACCGCTACGCGACGCCGGAGAGCATCGCGGGCGTTCGCGGCGACAACGTTATCCTCGTTTCCGGGGCCGAGCTGCTCGACCTGTAGGGATTTGATTTTCAACAGAGACGAATGCCGCCTCCCCGGCCGGGAGGCGGCTTTCGTGCTTGAGTACAGCTTCGCTGTTACGCCCTATTTCGCGGGCAAGCTATTACCATCCGTTACGGGCGGGCCGTCGGTGATGAGATTGGTTTCCGTCACCATAGCAGGCGGCCACTGAATCGTCGCTACGTCCCATATCTGCTTGTCGGTGATGGTCGCGGTGTAGGTCGTCTGCACACCAGCTAGCGACACTGTCACTGTTGCTGTAGTAGAGCGTTCGCTTTCATCGTCGTGATCGTCGTAGAAATGAACCTTGATGGTGTAGGTGCCGTTCTCCATGCTGGGGAGGCGTATATTCTCGACGGTACAGTCACTGATGCAGTCTACATCGAGGCGAGGATCGTCACACGTCACTCCTGGCTCTCCCCAATCGGGGTTCGTATTCCGCCAATAGACATCGCCATCGCCGTAGTAGGTTCCTCCCGGCCTGAGGAGGTGGAGGTCCACGTCTGAACCGACTTGCGGCCATTCCAGACGGACATGCAGGGTGATGTCATCCGATGCCTTGAAATTGCTCGTCTCGCCTAGAGGAATGTCGAAGATGCCGTTCCGGTTCCTGTCCTCGCAGCCATCCAGGGTTCCGTCGTTATCCGCGTAATCGTTATCCTGGTCTAGCTCCTTGCGAGTGCCGTCGCCATCAAAGTCGGCTGGACCCAGATTGTATACCCCGGTGTTCAGGAAGACATAGGCGTAGATGTCCTGCGCGTCCC
>DASVVH010000510.1:0-6051 GCA_036386615.1 Ardenticatenaceae bacterium | reverse complement strand
AACGGCGAACTCTACGTTGCCAGCTACGGGCAGGGACGAATCTATCACATCGAGGGGCCTGCGGCGTTGGAGTTTCCCTTCTTCTTCCCTCTGGTGGGGGTGGAGCAGCGATGGGGCACGGATTGATGCGGCTGCGTCGGGGCGGGATGTTCCTGTTGCTGGCAATCATCTTTGCACTGGCGGTCAGCCCCGCCGCGAACGCTCGACTCGTAGCTCAGGCAGCGCCGGAAGGCGCTTCGTGGCCTGAAATCCACCTCGTCGAAATCGCCTCCGGCCTTGAGGCCCCTGTAGATATTGCCAGCGCTGGCGATGGGCGGCTCTTCGTCGTAGAGCAGTCGGGGCGCATCCGCATCGTGCAGCCGGACGGCACGCTGGAGCCGACACCCTTCCTGGACATTAGCGAGAAAGTGATAGACGGCGAGGAGCGAGGGCTGTTGGGGCTGGTCTTTCACCCCGACTACGAGCAGAACCGCTACTTCTACGTCAACTATACCCGCGACGTTGGCCCCGACGATGACCCCGCGACGGGAGATAGTATTGTCGCGCGCTATAGCACCCACGCCGATGGAATGACCGCCGACCCCGCCAGCGAGACCATCCTGCTCGCGGTAGACCAGCCCTACTCGCTCTACACGCACAACGGTGGCGACCTCCTCTTCGGGCGTGACGGCTATCTCTACATCGCTCTGGGCGATGGCGGCTTCGCCAACGACCCCGGTGACCGCGCGCAGAGTGGGCAGTCGTTGCTGGGTAAAATCCTCCGGATAGACGTAGACAGAACCAGTGGCGCGCTGCCGTATGCAATTCCCGAAGACAACCCCTTCGTGGACGACCCGAACGTGCTCGATGAAATCTGGGCGCGAGGGCTGCGGAACCCCTGGCGCATGAGCTTTGATCGCGCCACTGGAGACCTCTATATTGCGGACGTGGGGCAGGCCAGCCGCGAGGAGGTCAACTTCCAACCCGCGACGAGCAGTGGCGGCGAGAACTACGGCTGGCGCATCATGGAGGGCAGCGAGTGCCACAATCCCAACCCCTGCGACCCTACGGGGCTGGTCTTTCCCGTCGCGGAATATGGCCGCGAGGAGGGGCGCGCTGTGGTGGGCGGTTTCGTCTACCGGGGCGGCTACTATCCTACCCTATATGGCTACTACCTCTTCACGGATAATCGCACTGGCTCCATTTGGGCTTTGAAGCGGGACGCCAAGGGAACTTGGTTACGCAGCGACCCTCTCGCTGACCTCGACTCCCCTACAACCTTCGGCGAGGGATATGACGGCGAGTTGTACGTCGCCACCTATCTGGAAGGGCGCATCTACCAGCTTCAGGGGCCTGAGCCGCAGAGGAGATTCCTGCCCCTGGTATGGTGGGGGCAGCAGGCGAGCACGGACTGACGCCCGGCGACTGCTCGCGCCTTGAGGGGAACTCCGCGCTCCAGCCCATGCGGGCGGCTGGGAAACGATTTGCGCTCACTTGAAATCGAGTCTCGTGGGAGTGGGACACCAGGTGTAGCGCCGCCAGCATATAGCCTTTGCCGACAACTCAGGCATCAACACCTCTGCCTCGCAACTGCATCGGGCGCGAGAAGGTGGGAGCCATCGCCAGAGGCGAGACGCGCTTTCCCTACGACATCGTTGGCCCGACGCCTTGCCCGCTGCCCCTCAACACGAACGTTGTGCCGACGCGGCATATGCCCGACCACCCGCTGCGCGGCCTGGATGCTCCAGAACAGCGCGCGGGCTGGGCGGTGAAGATCGCCGAGGCCAACTCCCTCACCATGAGCGATATGCAGACGAATCTGCCCCGCCAATCAGTCGTGTGAAGGTAGTGCTGAATCCCTATGGGAGTGGCTGAACGCTATAAGCCGTAACCAAAACAAAAAGGGGTGCCGCATTAGGGCACCCCCGGTGGTTGAGTTAAGGCTATGCGGGTGTGACGGAGATGACGAAGTGTCCGTCCTTGCCGAGCGCGACGTGCTCCGGGCCAAGCCCTTCGGGGAGCAGCTTCGCCTCCTGCACGGCCCGATTGAAAGCCTCGTCGTCTTCCAGGCCGAGCGACCGCAGGACCGGGTTGATAATCTGGTTCTGGTGAATATCCGCGTTGTGAAGGTTGGTGCGGTTGACCGCGCGGATAAACTCGCGGCGGTTGGGAATAAGCCGCAGCGCGGGCATGTAGAAGTTACTGAAAACCTCTTCCATGATGTCGAGGGTCACTTCCGGGAAGTAGCGCAGGTGAATCTGCACGAGCTTCAGGAAGATAGCGTGGTGAGCAATCTCGTCCACCCCAACGACGCGGAACGCCTCGGCAGCGCCGACTTCCTTGCCCCGGCTCTTCTCCTCCGGCGTCAGGCGGTCGGGCAGGCCATATTCCTCGCGGATGCGGTGACGCACCTGCTCGTAGTTGAAGTAGGTTGCCCGTTCCTGTGCCATCGCGTAGATGGAGACGCCGAGAGGCGTGTCCAGCCCCTTGTGGTTCTTGGTGCTCCAGCGATTCTCTGCGACCTTATCCGTATATTCCTTAATCTGCTCCGCCGTTCGCACGCCGGAGTGGAGCAATACCTGCTCCCACGCGACGCCATGCTTCATCTCCTCAGCGCCCCACTGCAACTGAAGGTTGCGGCGGGTGCGGTTGCTGCGGAACATCTCCAACCCTTCAAGCACGTAGTCCCCAACGTACTCCTCGATGCCCAGAAAGCCCTCGATGAGCGCAACGGTGTTATCGCTCAACTTGTGGCCGTGCTCGCGCATCTCCTCGACTGGCAGATCGTGCCAGGGGGACCAGCGTCGGTACTGCATCGCACGGCCAAAGTACTCGATAAAGGCATCGAGCGATTCGTCGTCTACGGCTTTCTGGCGCGCCTCCCGCGTCCAAGGGCCGGACATCACGGTAGGGGCACCGAAGGTTTCGTTAGTATCAGTCATGATAAAGTGTAGCTCCTGCATCTGACCCGCAGGTCAGGAATCGTGTACGGGGTAGAACAGCCCTTAGGGTCCAGAGGGGCAACTAGCTTATTATATAGGAGAAAGTCGCTTTAGCCTAACCAGCAGCCATCAAACAGTCTCAGGGTACCCTAGAACGTAGCATGCGGTAGTGTCATAAACCCTGGTCTCTTGGAAGAGTTGCGCTGGAAGGCTGAAAAGGGCGCATAACCTATAAAAGCAGGTTGCACGCCATTAAGGTGAGGCTAGAAAACACTCTATCGCTTACACCGACGCCTCTCCCATCTCCGTCAGTGTATCCAAATAGACTTGATAAGCGTGACGGCCGAAACAGACGAAACGCACCTCCTTAATCCGATCGTCTTCAGCCAGAATACGTTGCGTCTCCCGGAGCGCGATGCGGCAGGCTCGTTCGATAGGGAAACCATAGGCTCCGGTGGAAATCGAAGGGAAAGCGATGCTCTTGATACCGTGTTGGCGGGCAAGCTCGAAGCTGCGGCGGTAGCAACTCGCTAGCAGGTCCTCCTCGCCATTCGTGCCGCCGCGCCAGATGGGGCCAACCGTGTGAATGACCCACCGCGCGGGAAGGTTGTAGCCGTTGGTTATCTTCGCGTCGCCCGTCGCGCAGCCACCGAGCGTCCGGCACTCCTCGTATAGTTGTTGGCCCGCCGCGCGGTGGATGGCTCCATCTACGCCACCGCCGCCAAGCAGGCTGTTGTTCGCGGCGTTCACGATGGCGTCTACCTGCTGTGTGGTGATGTCGCCCTCGACCACTGTGATTCGGTCCAGCATGTTCTGCTCCAAATAATAGAATGAGGTGGTTGCGGGGCTGCATTGTGCCGCCGGGTGGCGCACCGCGCAAAGTTCGTGGTTAGTGATATGCTTGGGGCAGAGTATTCCAGGAGGTGAGGTAGAACGATGATTGTGAGTCTTGGGGACGCGGTGGTGGATTTGGTCGCCCTCAATCTGGCGGCGCTGCCGGAGTGGGGCGAGGACCGCGTGGTGCCGCGCATCGCGCTACAGCTAGGCGGCTCCGCGATGCACGTTGCAACGAATCTGGCGGCGTTCGGGAACGAGGTGGCGCTGCTGGCGGGCGTGGGTCAGGATGATTGGAGCGACTTTCTGGAACGAGGGGCGGCGGCGGCGGGCGTGAACGGCGCGGGCATGAAGCGGCTCAATGCCCCATGCGCGGTGACGATGGTGCTTTCCGGCGCGGAGGACCGGGCGTTCGTCTCGGTCTACGGGGCGACGGCGGCCTTCGCGGCGGCTGACCTGGATTGGGGCATTCTGGAACGGGCGACGCACCTCCACGTCTCAGGGCTGTGGCAGAGTGACGCGCTGCGCCCGCACCTGCCCGCGCTCTTCGACTCGCTGCGGGAGCGGGGTGTCACCATCTCGCTGGACACGGGCTACGACCCGACGGACCAGTGGGGCGACGTGCTGCCGGAGCTTCTGTCGCGGGTGGACGTGTTCTTCCCTAACGAGATCGAGGCGGCGCGGATTTCGGGTGAGGAGAGCCTTGAGGCGGCGCTGGCGGCGCTAGCGCGGCGGATTCCCCTGGTGGCGATGAAGCTGGGCGAGGAGGGTGCGCGCGTGCGGCAGGGCGAGCAGCAGTGGCAGCGCGGAGCCTTCCCGGTGCAGGTGGTGGACACGACGGGCGCGGGCGATGCCTTTGACGCAGGCTTTTTGCATGGCTGGTTGCACGGCTGGCCGATGGAGCAGACCCTTGAGTTTGCCAACGCGACGGGCGGCCTAGCGGTGGCGCGCGTCGGCGCGAGCGAGAACCCTCCGACGTTGGAGGAGGTCCGGCGCTTCATCGCCCAGCATTCTTAGAAGTGAGCAGAGAGTGAGCACTGTCTGACCTGGAAAGGGTAATGCCTCTGCTACACTCTAGCAACACTTCCCTCCCTCTCACCCGTCAGGAGGACGCTGTGACGACTCACGCCATGAGCACCGCGCCACAGAGACGGCAATGGGTCGCAGCCAGAGCGCCACCCACGTGCTGCTGGGAGTGCAGTCGGTCATCGTCGTGCTCCTGACCATCAACCGCCAAAGCTTGCTGACGGTGGGCTATGTGCTGCCCAACGAGTTGCTGCGCTGAGTGGACCTCAATAACATGCTCTGCCCCTGGCGGCATCAAGGATGCAAAAGCGGTGGGCTTCACTTGAAGCCCACCGCTTTGTTGTTGAGTGGAGGTAGCCAGACACTCGCCTGGCTACCGGAAGGTTGAGTTTAGCGTCGGCGGCGTGCCGCGATGGCGAGCGCGCCCACGCCGAGCGTGAACAGACCCACCAGCCAGAGCGGGTTCACGCCAGCCGTGTTGCCCGCACTGATGCCACCGAAGTCAACTGCCGTCGGCTCAGTGCAGAAGCCCGTCACCGTGCCGACGACGTGGTTGCCCAGCGAGTCGGTCACTTCCACACGAGCGACGGTGTTCTCGTCACAGGTGTCTTGCTCATACTGGTGGTTGACGGTGTTGCTGGCGTACGGTCCTTCGTACTCCTGCCCATCGCCATAATCCCACCGGTAGTCTACGGCGGTAACGCCCGCGAGGTTCGACTGGAAGTTCGCCATGAAGGTGACGGTGTTGGTAACACCGGAGGTATCGTCCACCTCGGCGGTGAGCGTCACCTGTGGTTCGTCGAAGCCGAAATGTAGCGCGCGCTGCATCAACTGCGAGCGGCGGGTGTGGCCCGTGTCGCTGTTGACGCCTTCCAGGCCGAAGCTGAAGACAATCGCGCTACCCTCCCAGGAGATACTGGGGTCTTCCAGCGTCGGTTGCTGGCGGCGCGCGACGCCCACGATGCCCTCTTCCACGCGGTTGGTCGCGTGCTCCTGAAGTTGCAGGATTGGCTGGTAGTCGAGCCGATTCTGCGCCTGCTCTTCAGGTGCGGGGCTGAGGTTGGCCGCGATTTCGTCAATGTAGTACTGGTTGTCGGCCCCGTCACCCGTGTCGCCACTCAGGTCCAGCGTGACGCCTTCCATGAGTTCGTTAAGCGTCGGGACGACGGTAAGGGTGGGCGTAATCGTCTCCTCGTTCAGGCTGTCCTGGAGGTAATCTACGCCCAGCGTCCAGTCGTAGAAGAACTCAGGGGAGGAACCGGAGGAGTTC
>DASVVH010000509.1:0-3653 GCA_036386615.1 Ardenticatenaceae bacterium | reverse complement strand
CGCCCATTGCCTCGTAAGCCAACTCCTGGAACTCGGCGAGGGTCAGGGTCTCCTGCGGGTCGCGGATGTCGAGCAGGTGATGGGGAACGGCAGCCTGCTCCTCTGGGGTCGCCTTGGCCGTGCCAATGTCCATACCGCGATAGAACTGCCGCGAGTCGGCGGAGATAATCTCGCCGCCAAACTCCTGCGCGAGGCGGATGGAAGTCGCGGTCTTGCCGACGGCGGTGGGGCCGACGATGACGATGGTGGGCGGCTGCGGGTCAGCCGCCATCCGTCACACCCAGATTTGCTTCAAGCGCGGCGGTGAAGCGCAGCCAGAGCGCTTCATCTTCGGGGGTGGGGTTGGTGTCGCAGGCACTGGGCGGGCTGAGAGTGATGTGCAGCCCCTCGCCCCGCGTGTTCGCCTTGACGCGCCCAATCAGCCTGTACGGACGCGCTTCATCGCGCACGCCGCGCCGGTGGTCAGCCTCTGTGGGGTGCCCGGCGGGTCGCCCGACATTGTAGGTGGCGAAACGCCCGTTCCACTGGCGCATGAGGAAGTCGAGCACGATACCGGACTCATCGGCTGCCGCTTCAAGCAGGGGGCGGAACTCGTCCAAGCGCCCAGGCCACTCTAACTCGTCGCGCGGCACGCTACCTCACTCCCTCTGGCGGGAATCGGCGTGCTCCGGCTCGGCCTCTTCGAGCAGGGCGAGGAGCGGCGTCGCGCCGAGGTGACTAAAGGCAGGGCGAAGGGCGAGCCAGGGAGTCTCGCCCGGCTCCAACCTGTCCATCGCCTCGCGGAGCAGGGTGGTCGCGGCGGCGGGGTCGCCGCGAAGCCAGGTGACGAGGGCACGCTGCGACAGGACAACGGCGGGCGTGATGCCCCAGAAGGAGGGTTCGGGACGCTGCTCGTCTGCCAATGCAAGGTGGCGCTGACGCTCCTCGGGGCTGGCGAAGATGGCGAGCAGGGCATGAGCCAGCCAGCCTAGCTCGTGGTCCATCTCGACGATGGCTCGAAGTTGCTCCCGTGCCTCGTCCCACGCGCCCGCCTCCAGGAAGAGGTCGGCGCGGTAGAGGCGGGCGAAGCCATCTTCGGGGTAGTCCTCTACCAGACAGTCGAGCACCTCGGCGGCGCGGTCGGGGTGGCCGCAGTGGTACATGAGGTCGGCCCACTGGCGGCGAATCCAGGGGTCTTCGGGGTCAAGGGTGATAGCGCGCTGGTAGTCGTCGCGCGCGGCCTGAAGGCGGCGGGCGCGGAGGTGGAGTTGCCCCCGGAAGGCCCAGATCCACGCCTGATTGGGGTCCGCCGCGAGGGCAGCCCCATAATCGGCGAAGGCTCCCTGCTCGTCGCCCGTCCACTGGCGGTGCGCGGCGCGGAAGGCGTATGCCCAGGAGTTGTTCGGGTCGAGCGCGAGGAGGCGGTCCAGGTCGGCGCGCATCGGGTCGGGTTGGTTGGTGTAACGGTAGACATCGGCGCGGGCGGCGTAGGCGTCCGGGCAGTCGGGGTTGTCGCCGAGGACGCGGTTAATCTCGGCCAGCGCCTCGTCATAGCGGCCAAGCTCGGTGAGTTCCCCCGCGAGTTTGAGGCGCACCATCTCGTTATCAGGGTGGGCAACCAGAACGCGGCGGTAGCTGTTCGTGGCCGCTTCGGACTCCTGGGTGCTCGCCAGAAGGTCGCCGTAGAGTTGTTCGACGAGGGCTTCATCCGGGAAGTCGGCCTGCATCGCTTCGAGAATGGCCTGCGCCTCCGCCGCGCGGCCCAGCGCCATGAGGGCGGCAACCTCGTTGATGCGCGCCTCGAAGAGGCCGGGGTCCGCCGAGAGGGCGCTGCGGGCACAGCGCAGCGCCTCCTGATAGTTGTTGGCGGCGAAGGCGATGTGGCCCATCTCGATGTGCGCCCAAGGGTTGCCGGGGTTCGCGCGGAGGATGGTCTGGAGGTCGGCTTTGGCCTCGGCGTAGCGCTCCAGGTGGCGGCGGGTCACGGCGCGGTTGTAACGGAGGTCGGCGCTCTCGTGGCCCGCCTGCATGGCGCGGGTGTAGGCGGCCTCGGCTCCCCTGAAGTCGTCCTCGTGGAGCAGAAGGTGGCCGCGTAGCTCCCAGGCGAGGGCCATGTCGGGGCTGACTTCGAGCAGATGGTCGAGGGTGGCGCGCATGGACTGCCACTCCCCGCGCTGCCAGAGGGCATAGGCGCGCCAGTAGAGAAGTTCCGGCTCGTCGGGCGCGAAGGTGAGGGCGCGGTCAAAGTCGCTCTGGGCGAGGGACCATTCGCCTTTCGTGGCATATATCCAGCCGCGCCAGTAATAGACGAGGCCCTGCGGCTCTTCGGTGAGGGCAAGGAAGCGATTGAGGTCGTGGAGCGCGCCCTTGTAGTCGTCCAGATGGAGGCGGGCCATGCCGCGCGCGAAGAAGGCAGGCGCGAAGTCGGAACGCTTCTGAAGGGAGGCGTTGCTCAGGTCGAACGCGAGGCCCCACTTGCGCTCGCTTAGAGCTTCTTCGGCCCGGATGATGAGGGAGATGGGGTGGTTGGGGTCGAAGCGCCGAAGCAGCCAGTGATAGAGCCGCCACAAAGGGTCTATGATGAATACCATGAGAGTAGTATAGTGACGAGGGGAAGGATGGAAAAAGGAGGAAGTGAAAAGGAGGAAGCGACGGCGGGACTGGCGGAGGCGAGGGAAAGCGGTGCTCTAGGAGTAAGCGGCTCTAAGCAGTGGAAAAATAAAGGAGCCCCGGCGAACCTTCCAGTCCTCCACCGTTGCGGGTGAACAGACCTTCCAATCCATCGAGGCTTCCTTACCTCCAGAGCGAAGTTCCTTGCGAAACGCCATCTCCAAAGGATGAGCGCAGTATACGGACCTTCCGGGGCGCTGTCAATGCTCTCCTGTTCATGTTGCGTTCAGTTTCGATGAAGCTTTTTTCATCTGGTTAGCGCCACAAGTAACTGACGAGAGGCAGTAACGCGCCGAGTTTGGCATGTTAGGTGCCGCGCGCGGCGCTATCTTGCGCGAGGAAATCTTCGCGTGGCGGACTGAACGTGTCTATCACGACGGTCTCTTCAAGAGCCTCAGCCGAATGGGGTACGTTTCCGGCAAGGTACAGCGACTCGCCCGGTTCAAGGTCATGCAGCACGCCAGCCACGACCAGGCGTAGTTTGCCGCGCACCACATGGGCGATTTGCTCGTGCGGGTGGTGATGTTCGGGCAAGTGACTTCCCGCCGCGAGGGCGACGACGACCTGTAGCATGGTGGTTCCGCTTACGAGGGTGCGCCGGGCGATACCCTCGACCATTGGAACCCAGGGATTTTCTGTGGCTGCCGACATGCTCGACCTCCTGCTCAGGTAGGTTCATCCACTGTATAACTGTACTGTTTCACGAGGTTAACACACATTGGTACATCAAGTAAGGTCTAGCTACATCCATGTCATCCTGAACGAAGTGAATCTGCGAAGCGACCTTAAGGGGATCCACCCAGCAACACGCCTATCGTAGCGCGTTAGCACGTTTCCTCCTCCCTTTGTGCTTGGGCTAACTTGTATGTCAACCTTGTGTATCCATACATATAACTTGAGGGCAAAGGTAACTGAGGAAGGGTGCGGGGTCAAGTGGCCTGTACATGACATCAGGGCTGTGTGAACGCAGCGTAACTTGTAACGTAACTAACAGCTACATAGCA
>DASVVH010000508.1:0-5348 GCA_036386615.1 Ardenticatenaceae bacterium | reverse complement strand
TCCTGCGCCACATGGCGCTCAATCTGCTCACGCAGGAGTCCTCGCTCAAAGGCGGCATTCACACCAAGCGCCTCAAAGCGGCTTGGGATCACTCCTACTTGCTCAAGGTTCTCCACCATTAAGATGCGATTGCCCTGAGGTAAGGCTAAGGGGCATTGACATCTGCCAGTCACAGCATTTAGACTGAACTGCCGCGATGAGGCGGTAGAAGCAGACGCGGGCTAGCGGCCCGGAAAGGATGCACCATGTACGGCACAATTGCACGGCTTCGAGTAAAACCGGGAATGGAGGCGCGGCTACATGAGTTTAGCCGCGACGCGGAGGCGAGACAGCCAAATGGGTACATGAAAACCTACGTCTATCGCATGGATGCCGACCCCAACGAGTATTATCTGGTCGTGCTCTTCGACAGCCGGGAATCCTACCATGCCAACGCTGCGGACCCGGAGCAGAATGCATCGTTCGGGCAACTCATGGAACTCCTTGAAAGCGAGCCGGAATGGCACGACGGCGAGGTCGTCTATGAATCCAGGTGAGATGATGGATTAGCGTAATAGGCACTCCTCGCCCTGAATGCAGAACGCCCCGCGACTTTCATCGCGGGGCGTTCTGCTGTTCCTTCTTCACTTCTTACTGTGGCGGCGGAAGAGGCGTCTCCTCGTCACTTCCGCGCCCCCTTGAGGGCCGGGTATCGTCCTCATCGTCCCGCAAATCTTCCTCGCTAAGGCCCAGGTCGGCGGCCAAATCCGCGAAGAGGTCATTATTCGCCGCGCGTGGCTTCGATGGTGCTGGCGTCGGCGGTATGTTCTCCAGAGGGTCGAAGGTGAGCGGTGGCACGGGCTGGTTCGCCAGGGGCCGCACCGGGTAGTTCTTCGTGCCGCCCCGCGTCAGGATGGCCGCGCCCAGCCCCCACATCCCCAGAAGCGGACTGAGGAGCCAGCCGAAGAAGGGCACAATGCCTACGACGCTGGTGACGAGCACCAGCCCACCGGACCCGATGGCTGCCGCCGCCGCCGGGCGCGGTGAGCGCACATCCGCCGAGCGCAGCAGGCGGTCTCCGAAGAACATCCCCAGCCCAATCCAGCCAAGCACGCCAGCCGCCGCCAGCAGGAAGGGCATCAGGATAGCCAACGGAATCCCAATAATTGTGATGGCCGCGACGATGGCAGCCAGTCCGACGACTGGGAAGGCCAGACAGCCAACCGCAGTGCTGGCGGCGGGCGCAGTCTCTGCCGCGCGGCTCACCCGGCGAACGTGTTCCGGCAGGAAGAGCGTCAGCACCAGCCCCAGCGCGCCGAGCGCAATCATCGTAAAGAATGTCTGAACGATACTTGCCACCAAACTCCCTACGCGGTTCGCTACGGTGGGCCGCACTATCTGGAAGTCGCCAAAGTCGTCATCAAGTCGCGGCGCGTCCGGTGCTTCAGGTAACTCAGGGACAGGCCGCACTGCCTCTGGGGGCAGGGGCGGGATAGGCGGCTCTGCGACCTCTACATCACCTTCCACAACGCCATCCGTCCTATCAACGTTACCGCCAAAGCTCGCGATGCCGCCTTCGATCCTTCCATCTACGTCTATGTTGCCGCCAAAGGCCGCCAGGTCGCCCGTGACCTCCCCATTAATCTCGACATTGCCGCCAAAGACAGCAATGTCGCCATTGACGGTCGCGCCTTCCTCGACGATGGCGTTGCCGCCGAAGACCACGAGGTCTCCTTCCAGCGTCTCCCCACTCTCAATTATCCTTGAGCCACCGAAGACCGCACCGTCACCCTCGTCATGGTTGGAGCAGCCACTGGCAAACAGGGCGAACAGGAGAAGCAGGAGGACCACCCCCGCAAAACGTCTGTGTTGTCGCATCATTCTCCACCTTTCCATCTACTATAGAAGCGGCTCTCGTTGGTATCCACACCGTCCGCCTCGTACCTCTTGGTTACCACTCCATACGCACAGAATCGCGGCAGGTTGCAGGAGCGGCGCACCTCTTCTTCAACACTCTTCTCCCTCTTCTGTCTTCGACCCTAGCCACTTGACCAGGTGAAAGGCCCGCCACCTGAATAGCCATACTTCCCCCCACCTGCCCGATGTGGACAGATAACCTTTCCAGTACTATTAGGTCATCGGGAGGACACACCCCGTAACACACAAAACCTCACACGCCAGGGAGATACACAATGGCACAGCGGCAACTGCAAACAGAACTGTTCGGACAAGAAGTGAAATTCGAGTACTCGGAGAAGGCGCTCGGCTACGCCATCGTCGGCCTCCGCATCGTCATGGGCTGGATTCTCTTCCAGGGCGGCATCACCAAGGTGCTCGACCCCAACTTTACGGCGGCGGGCTTCCTGACCCACCTGCCTGAAGGCAACCCCTTCGTAGGCTTCTTCGCCAGCATGGGGGGCAACGCGGTCATTGATGGCCTGGTGGCCTGGGGTCTGACCCTCACGGGCGCGGGCCTCATCGCGGGCGCGCTCACCCGCTGGTGCGCCTTCTGGGGCGCGGTGATGATGCTCTTCTTCTGGGCAGCGAGCCTTACAGGTGGTATCGCGCAAGGTCTGCCGATTGCTCACGGCTGGGTCGTGGATGACCACATCGTCTACGCAGTGCTCCTCTTCGGCCTCGGTGCCGTCGGCGCGGGCCGCATCCTCGGTGTGGACGGCATCATCGAGAAGATCAGCCTCGTCAAAGAGCACCCCACCGTCAAGTACGTGCTCGGCTAAAGACAATATCCTGTCCTCCAAAAAGAGGCTGCGAGGAATTCCTCGCAGCCTCTTCGCTTGTCCCGCCGTATCCGTCCGCAGAATCCCCGCCCCGCAGGAGGCGCAGCAGTTATCCACATCTCCACCGCAGAAGCTTACCATAAGGTTAAAATCTTGTAACAAAATTTGATTATCCGTACAACATGTAGTATAATGCCGTCCATGCAACCTGGGTGGACTAGATGTAGCAACGTGGAAGACGGAAGGCGCGACTCCTTCGTGGTCGCGCCTTCTTTTTTACTCAGGAGGATTCGTGGGACATTACGCCATCGTGCAAGTCATCAACCAATTCCTAGTGAAGGTGGTGTTCAGGGCTGAGTTCGTACAGGAAAAGTCCGCGCGGGAGTGGGCCAAGCGCCGCCACGTAGACGGTGACCGCTACCAACTCGTCGCCGCGCCTGCCCCCATCGCCGTCCCAATGGGCAAGGCCATCCGCCGCCCGCAAGACTGGAAGAAAGTCGCCTAACGAGAAGGGTTCCCCACTGGAACCCTTCTTTTTTACATACTGACTCGCTACAACTTGGGCGCAATCCCGGCCTATTAGCCGAACATCCCGCGTGGCTACTCTACAGATTGCCGCGAGTCTCGCTAGCCGATTCCGCTGAATCCTGCGATTTGACATGCCGAGCGTTCGGCATATAATACACCCTGTTGAGCAATCAACGCAGCAATTCGTGCCTGTCCGACACGGCACTCCCACACCGGAGCCGCCGTGCCACGCTCGCCCACCGCTGGTGGGCTGAGGGCCGCAAACACCCCCTCACGAGTATCGGCCAGGCTTTCACGAGGATTTTATGGACGGTAGTTTCACCGTGACGCTAAAGCGAGGCGCGCGTATCTGCGAGTAAGTCCGGCTCCAACGTAGGGCACCTTTGCCCTGTCCGCGAGACCGGCCCGCATCGCCCGATGTGAGGCTTTTTTATTTTCAGCCTCCCCCTCAATCAGTCACCTCGAACGCCAACCCCTATTGAGCCCTTCAGCAAGGTTCGTCTCTGCCTGCTCAGGCCGTCTAGTCGCCTGAGCGGGGGTCCTGCCTGCAATTGTGCGGCAGGTGCACCGAGCACGACAGGAATGTCGTGCGCCACTACTCGAAAGAAGGAGTGTGGTTACGATGCAGACGTACGCTCAATTTCTGCAAACCCGCTACAACGTCGCCAGCGAAGGGCCGCTGACTGACTTCATCACCCGCCGCAACGGTCGCTTGCTGTTGGGAGACGAAATAGACCTGAACGACCTCGCCGAGCGCTACGGTGCGCCCCTGGAAGTCGTCTACACGCCGCAGATTACCGCCCAGGTATCCCGCATGCTCGGCTATGCGGCGCAAGCAAAGGAGGCGGCGGACTATTCCGCCCCCTTTCGTTATGCCTACGCCACGAAGGCCAACTTCGCGGCGGAAGCCGTCCGTACCGCGCTGAACGCGGGCGCGCACTACGAGACCAGCGCCGCCGCCGATGTAGAAGTCGCGCACATGCTCTGGCGTGACGGCATCCTGCCCGATGACCGCATGGTCCTCGCCAACGGCTCCAAGGAGCCGCACTATCTGGCTGCCCTGCTCAAGTTCCGCATGGCGGGCAACGCCAACGTCATCCCCGTTCTGGACGACCTGGACGAGTTCCAGACCCTCCAGCGCAGCCCCGCGCCCTTTCGCTTCGGCGTGCGCGAGCGCGCGGCGGGCAACCGCGACGGCACGCACTACGGCAACGATCGCTTCGGCCTCACCGAGGAGGAAATTCTCTTCGTCGCCGAGGGGCTGGAGACCAGCCGCCACTCGCTCGTGCTCTATCACGCCATGATTGGCAGCCAGGTTGAGGACCGCGCCCACTTCATCGCCACCCTGCGCCAGTCCGTCGAGAACTACGCCCGCCTGCGCCGGAAACTGCCGACCCTGCGCTACTTCAACTTCGGCGGCGGCATCCCGACGAGCGGCTACGACCTCGGCTTCCAGTTCGATTACGTCGGCTTCCTGACCGACCTCATGACCACCATCCGCGAGACCTGCGAGCGCTTCGGCGTCCCCGTCCCGGAACTGATAGGCGAATTCGGGCGCTACACCGTCGCCAACCACGTAGTCCAACTGCTCGAAGTTGGTCAGGTCAAGGCGGGCGAGAACGGCAGCGCCGACTGGTACCTGCTCAACGGCTCGCTCATGGTCAGCGCGCCCGACAGCGTTCTGGTCGAGCAGGAATTCGCCATCCTGCCCCTCGACGGCTGGGACCAACCCACCCGCGAGGCGCGATTCGGTGGTCGCCGCACCTGCGACAGCGACGACGTTTACCCGCGCCCAGGCCGTCCGGCCCTCACCCTGCCGGAGCGCGGCAAGGGCATGGTCATCGCCGTCTGTGGCGTCGGAGCCTACCAGAGCATGATTTCAGGGCGCGGAGGCGCGCACCACTGCCTCGCGCCTGAGGCCCGCCGCGTCGTCGTCGAGGAGGTCAACGGCAAGCTCCTCTTCACCGAGGTACCGCAGCAGAGCCTCGACGACATCCTGCGCCTCATCGGCTACGAGACGCCGCAGCCCGCCACCGTCCCGGCCCCGCCGCGCCGCGTCCCCGCCTACGAGGGCGACACCCTGCGCGTGCCCATACCCTTCAG
>DASVVH010000507.1:0-7838 GCA_036386615.1 Ardenticatenaceae bacterium | reverse complement strand
GACGAGACGCTGGACGAGCGCTCCACGCTCAACCCTGTTTCACTCTACGCGCGCAGCAAGATTGCCTCCGAGAAGGTGCTGATGAAGAAGGCCGACGCCTCCTTCGCGCCCGTTATCCTTCGCTTCGGCACCATCTACGGCCTGTCGGGCCGCACTCGCTTCGATCTCGTCGTCAACCTGCTCACCGCCAAGGCCGTGCTGGACGGCGAGATTACCGTCTTCGGCGGCGACCAGTGGCGGCCCTTCGTCCACGTAGACGACGCCGCCCTGGCCGTGCTCAAGGCCCTGGAAGCGCCCCTCGAAGTCGTGAAAGACGAAACCTTCAACGTCGGCTCGAACGGGCAGAACTACACCATCCAGCAGGCGGGCGAGATAATTCACAGCCTCGTCCCCTCCGCGAAGCTCATCAGCATGGGCAATGACACTGACCGCCGCAACTACCGCGTAAACTTCAACAAGATTCACAAAGCCTTGGGATTCGAGCCGAAGTGGAGCGTAGCGGGCGGAGCGCAGCAGGTTATTGACGCGATTAGCAGGGGTGCGGTCAAAGATTACCGTGATGCGAAGTACAGCAACGTCAAGTTCCTCAGCGAGGAGAGTGCCTCGCGCATCTTCCGCTCCGAGCAGCGTTGGGCCTACGACCTCATCAACGAGGACACCGACGAGTACATCCTCGCCCTCGAACACAGCTCCAACGGCTCTTCCTCCAAGAAGTAGCCTTCGGCTAACCCACCAACAAGCCCCCAGCTAAGTGTGCTGGGGGCTTTTCTTATCGCTTTAGGGATGTAGCGGTGATGACCCAGCCCTGTGTCAAAGCCGCGCGGCTTGCAAAGTATATCTATAGATGCCACACACCTATCTACCATTATACTGGCCTTTTTTGCTCGCCAGTACTGGCCGTTACTGGCCTTTACTGGCCTCTGTGCCGTTCGGCCCGCTCTTCGCTCCCGCTCCTCCTTCCTCCTCCCTGACTTTGACACACCTCTGGTAATGACCAGATTTGTCTTTCCCTGTAAAATAGTAGCAGTTGCGTAGTTCATAAAGCTGGGTGCCGAAACAATCATGGTGAACGAGCGAGGACCAGCCTCGTCTGCCGTCGCAGTTCACGGTCTACGCTCTCTCGGCTACTATCTTCCTCTACCTGCGTACCCTCTGAATAGAATAGGCACGCTTGCTGGAAACGAACTTCCCGGATGCCAAGACCGCCCCTCCTCCGCTACGATAAGGGAACCCTGATCCTGCATCCCCCGCCGCGCGGCGGGGCGTGGGTGCCTTTCGTCACCTGGGACGACCGCGTGGAGCGCTTCCGCCTGCCTGCGCCCGCCTACGCCCCCCTGCTGCACGCGCTCCGTGCCGATGGGGTTGACGTGACGGACCAGGCGCGAGCCTTCCGCGAGGTTTCATTCCACGCAGCGGTAGAGCGTACTCCCTGGCCGCACCAGGACGAAGCCCTGCGGGCCTGGGTCCGCGCCGGGCGGCGGGGCGTCGTGGCCCTGCCGACAGCGGCGGGCAAAACCTTCCTCGCCCAAATGGCGATGCAGGCCACGCCGCGCAGCACCCTCGTCCTCGTTCCCACCAAGCCGCTCCTCGACCAGTGGTACCGCACCCTCAAAACCGTCTTTCCCGAACTTGACATCGGCGTGCTCGGCGGCGGGGACCGCGACGGCCTTGGGGCCGACGAGCCGCCGCTCGATGTACTGGTGAGCACCTACGACAGCGCCGCCATCCACGCCGAGACGCTGGGCAACCGCTATGCCCTCCTCGTCTTCGACGAGTGCCACCACCTGCCCACCGACTTCTACCGCACCATCGCCGAGTTCTCCATAGCCCCCTACCGCCTGGGTCTTTCGGCTACCCCCGAACGCTCCGATGGCCGCCACGCCGACCTCGATGCGCTCATCGGCCCCATCGTCTACGAGCGCGCCCCTGAAGACCTCGCGGGCGTCGCCCTGGCCGACTACGAGGTGATTCAACTCCGCGTGCGCCTCCTCCCCGCCGAGCAGGAGGAGTACGAAGCGTGCCTTGAGACGCGCAACCTCTTCCTGCGGGAGCGCGGCATGACCCTGGGCGGCGAGAATGGCTACGTGCGCTTCATGCAGGCGAGCGCCCAATCCTCGGCGGGGCGGGAGGCGATGCTCGCCCATCTGCGCGCCCGCGCCCTCGCCTTCGGCACCGAGCGCAAGCTGGATGTGCTCGCCTCGCTCCTGGAGGAGCACTGGCCCGCGCGAACCATCATCTTCACCCACGACAACGCCCTGGCCCACACCGTCTCCGAGCGTTTCCTGATTCCGGCGATCACCCACGAGACCACCGCCAAGGAGCGGCACGCGATTCTTGAAAGGTTCGCCGCCGGAACCTATTCCTCCCTCGTCACCTCGCGTGTTCTCAACGAGGGCATTGACGTGCCGAACGCCAGCATCGGCGTCGTCCTCTCCGGCACCGGTTCGCGGCGGGAGCACGTACAGCGCCTGGGCCGCTTTCTACGGCGCGGCGACGACCCCCACAAGCGGGCACTTCTCTACGAGGTGGTAGCCGAAGGCACGGGCGAGGAGAACACCGCGAAGCGGCGGCGACGCCCGGAGTATCACGTCTCCCGCGTCCCCGACGGCCCGGTGCAGGACGAATTCGAGTGGGATGCGGAGTGACCGGGGAGAAACCGTAATGCTGCTCTACAAGCGGGCCGGAGGATAGATGCTGCCCGGTGAGTTGTTAATCTATCGCCAGCGCGGCGAGGAGCTAACGCCGAAACGGCTGCCCCTCTCCCCCTGGGCGCTCTCCCTCGCCGAGGAGCTAATCGCCCTATTCCATCAGTTCCGGGGCAGGCGGCGCGGTGAGTTGGTCGAGGCACTGCGGGAGACCGAGGGCGCGGGCACGGACTATCGCGTGCGGCGCGGACTGGCCCACCTTCTCGAAAACAGCTTCAGCACCTTCGAGGTGCAGAGTCCCCTCGACCCGCTGGCCCTGCGCGAGCGCGTCTTCCGGCACGCTTCCACGACCCTCCCGACGGAGGCGAACACCCAGGCGACGCTCGAACGGGTCGCGCTTGAGTTGGGCGAGGAGTTAGGCCGCGAGGTGACGCCGGGTGTGGTGCGTCGCGGCCTCTTCGCCGACCTCCACAAGAACCGCGTGCTCGCGCAGTTCGACCCGCCCGCGCCTGACGCCCTGCTCCACCGCTACAATCTCGCCCAGGTGCAGGGCCTCTTCTATCGCGCCACCCGCATCGTGATTCACGCCTACCGCAACGACCCCGCCGAATACAAGCTCCTCTTCCGCTACCTCAAACTCTTCCAGCTTCTAGCGACGATTGAGGGGGACGTTGAACTGGGCTACACCCTCACTCTCGATGGCCCCGCCAGCCTCTTCCGGCAGACCACCCGCTACGGCACCAAGCTTGCCATGATGATTCCGGCGCTGCTCCACGTCACGCGCTGGCAACTCGTCGCCCACCTCCACAGCAAGCCGCGTGAGGGGACAAACAACGCCCGCGCGACGCGCTTCACTCTCGACTCCGAAAGCGGCCTCGTCTCGCACTATCCCAAAGCCACGCCCTATGACTCCCTGCTGGAAGAGTCCCTGGTGACGCGCTGGCAGAGCACCAAAACCGAGTGGCGGCTGGAGCGCGAGGTAGAACTGGTTCCCGTACCCGGCAGCGTCATGATTCCCGATTTCCGCCTCGTCCACCCCGACGGGCGCAGCTACCTCCTCGAAATCGTCGGCTACTGGCGACCGGAGTACCTGCGAAAGAAGGCGTGGCAGGTGCAGCAGGCTCAGCGCGATGACCTGATTCTCGCCGTCTCCGATAGCCTGAACCTTGAAGCGGCGGGCGTCCAGTTTCACGACCTGCCCGTGAAGGTTATCCGCTTCAAGCAGGCGCTCACACCCAAGCAGGTGCTGGATGTCATTGATTCGTAACGTAGCTCATTCGGGGGCGGCTCGCCTTCGTGCTTCGACATAGAGCATAGGAACCGTAAGCTTCAAGCCGCCCTCTCGCTGCGCCACCTCGTTCAGCCGCGCCTCAAGCGTGGCGAACACCTCCTGCTCGTCCTCCGGCTCTACCACCTCTCGCCAACCCGGCAGGAAGCCCACGCGAACCAGAAAGTGCCGGAATAGTGCGCTCCCATCGAGGAAGCGCAGGTGAAAGTGGTCCTCGACGATCCGGCTGATAGCGAAGCCCGCCTCTTCCACGATTACGGTCACGGACTCCCTACTTCCCCGGTGCTCCTCGTTGAAGGCCAAACGGTCCAGGTATTTTCCTCCCCACCGCTCGGTCAGCACCTCACGAAACAGGTCGTAGAACTCCTGCATGTGCCCCTTCACGTTCGTCGTCAAAACGAGCCGCCCTCCCGACTTTGACACGCGGGCACACTCCGCGAGAACGGCGCGTGGCTGCTCGAAGTTGTTGATGCCGAGGTTGGAGACAATCAGGTCGAAGTGAGTGTTGGGTAGGGGGAGATGGGCGGCGTCCGCCCGCGCGAGGCTCACGTTCGGCAGGTCGTAGACGCCGAGTTTCAGCGCGGCCCGCTCCAGCGCGGGCTGCCAGAGGTCTACACCCACGAAGCGGCAGGATGGCCCGTGCGCGTGGGCAAGCTCGAAGAGGGGGAAGCCCGCGCCACAGGCTATGTCTAAAACGTTGCTTCCCCTCTCAAGCTCCAGGTGCTCCAAGAGGAGCGCGCCAAAGCGTGAGGACCAGAAGGAGAGTTCATCGAGCGCCGAAGCGACGCGCGGGTCGTCAAAGTTGGTTTTCAGGTCGAGGTAGTCAGTCATAGGGCCTCCCAAAACGTTGGTAGGGGCACGGCATGCCGTGCCCCTACTACCAACGGCTATGGCACGATGAGATCGCCATCCTCGTAGGTGAGCTTGGTGCAGGAGACGAAGCTGAACGCGTAGACGTGCAGCCCCACGTCATTGCTTTCGAGGGTGATTTCGTGGCGGGCAAAGTCGGGGTTGACGACGAGGTTGTACAGGCGCGGCGCTCGGACGAGGACGTAGGAACCCCAATCGCTATCCACCACCACGTCCTCTCCCGCCTCATCCATCGTCATCGTCTGGCCGTCGTGGCGCAAAAAGAGGCGCTGCGGCTGCCCGTCGGCGCTGGCGAGGACGACGTTCAACTCGGCGGCGCGATAGGGGACGCGGAGCACGCAACTGGCCTCTACTGTCTCTGAGTAATCCCGTTCGGGACGCCACAGCCCCTCGAAATAGAGTTGCCCTTCCTCCCGCTCCTGAACGGGGTGAAAGTCATGAGGCACGCTGAGCGTCAAGGAGTCGGCGCTGCCGGGGCGAGCGCTGGCATACCCCGCGTGAAGTTCAGGGGTGGCGCGGTAGCAGACCGCGCCGGGCGCGTCGGTGGGCCGGAGAGGGGCCATGAGGGCAGGAAGGTCAAGGTCGCCACCGTGCAGTTCCCTCAACAGCGTCTGAATGGCGGCCTCGGTCTCCGCGTAGCGCCCCTCGCCTCTGGCGGTGTAGCGGATGATGCCATTCCGGTCTACGAGGTACTTGGTGGGCCAGGCGCGGTTCGCGTAGGCATCCCAGTTAGTGCTCTCGTTGTCCAGCAGAACGGGGTAGGGGATGTCGAAGCGGCGGATGGCGGCGGCGACGGCCTCCGGCTGTTCCGAGATGTCGAACTCCGGCGTGTGGATGCCGACGATGTGCAGCCCCAGGTCGTGATAGCGCTCGTGCCACGCGACGAGGTAGGGAAGCGTGCGGATGCAGTTGACGCAGGTGTATTCCCAGAAATCTACCAGCACGACGCCGCTAACAGTCAGCCCTTCGAGGGTGGGCGGCTGCTCGGTGTTGAGCCACTGCCCCCCGGAGAAGCGGGGGGCGCGGATTTTCGGCCCCGGCTCCCTCATCCCCCGGCCCCGTTGCTCTGCCCATTGGTGGAGGGTTTCTCCGCCGCCACCTTTCGCAGGGGGTTGGCCCCGGCGGGCGTGCCCAGCGCTTCGGGGATGGCGTCGCCGTTGTTGACGACGTAGGTGGGCACGCCATTGATGGCGAGGGAGGCGCGCACGTCGTCCAGCCGGGGCAGGCGCGGACTGAAGGAGGAGCCGTTGATGAGGATGGCGATAACCTGCACGCCACGCCTCTGAAGCTCCTGAGCCGCGTTGACCCACTTCACGTTAGCGCTGGGCGTCACCACGATAACGGTGTTGCCGCGCTCGAAGAACTTCTCTTCCAGCGTTATCACATCGGCCAGCGTGTGATTGCCGTAGGCTTCCAGAACGGCGAGGTGTTCCAGCGCGCGGGTGAGTGGGCGGAGGCCCCGGTCCGGCTGCATGATTTCGCGGTGCTCGGCGTGGGCCACCATGCCAACGGCGCGATTCAGTTCGAGGAAGTGCTTGAAGAGGGAGGCGGCGACGGTGACGGCGTAGTCCGTCGTGCTCGGCGGCAGCCCCTCGTCACGCTTCCGCAGCCAGAGCAGCGAGGGAAGCGAGTCGTCTTCGGGCAACTCCTCCTCGGCCTCGAAGTGTGCTGCATGGTACATGTCGAGCACAATCCAGATGTCCGCAGTCGGGTCTTCCTCGAACTCCTTGACGATGAGGCGGCCCGTGCGCGCCGTCGAGCGCCAGTGGATGCGGCTAAAGGTGTCGCCCGGCACGTAGTCCCGCACGCCCGCGAAGTTGGGGGTGACGTTGTGCGTGCGGCGGCGAATGCTCTCGCCTCCCAGCAGGCGGCCAACAGGCGGGTGGAAGCGCGGCAGGTCGTAAGTGGCGGGATATATAGTGATGGAGGAGGTCTGCGGCAGGTCGCGCTTCAGCGTGAAGAGGCCGAAGGGGTCGCCGGAGACAAGCTGCATCGGCCCCAGGCGGTAGCGCCCGCGCCGCCGTGCGTTGGTCTTGATGGACCACCCCCGGCTGCGCCTCGGCGGCAGGCCATTGATGACGCGGCTGGCGTGATGGCCGGGAAGCTCAGAGCCGTCGCGGATTTCGAGCCACAGCTTGGGCAGCCAGCTCTGGTTGCGGACGACGATACGCTCCTCGATGGGCCTGCCCACCTGCGCCCGCAGCGACTGCGTCAGGCGGCTGATGGAGACGGCGCGCAGGTTCGCCCAGGACCAGAGGAACGAGAAGAGCAGCGTCGCCCCCAGCAGGTAGACCATGCTGAAGATGAGCCGCCGCCCCGTCTGAACCGCGATGACCGCGAGGATGACGAGCAGGATGATGAAGAGTGTCGAGCGTTTAAACATGAGTCATGGACGGACGGTGGACCGTAGACGGTGGACGGTAACGGATAACGGATTTTCACCACAAAGACACAAAGCACACAACCAACGGTAGGCGCTTTAGGCGAGAACGGCCACAGAGGATTATTGCGTTCTTCAACAATCCCTTTGCGCCCCTGCGTTATGCCGTTCGTTTTGCATTTTGCATTTTGCATTTTGCATTCCGCACTAGCGTGCGGGGGCGCGGGCGTCGCGGAGGGGCATGGCTCCGGGAACCTTGATGCCCGCGAGCACCTCTTTCAACACCGTCTCCGACTCCACGTTCTTGATGCGGGCGGCGGGGCTGATAATGAGGCGGTGGCCCAGTGTTGGCAGGACGAGCAGCTTCACGTCGTCGGGAATGACGTAGTCGCGGCCATCGGCGGCGGCGTGAGCCTGTGCCGCGTGATAGAGCGCCAGCGAACCGCGCGGAGATGCGCCCAGGTAAACGTCGGGGTGCTCACGGGTGGCGCGGGCAAGGCCGACGATGTACTCCTTCACCTTGTCGTCCACGTAGACGGCGCGCACGGCCTGCTGCGCCTCCACGATTTCCTGCATCTCCACGACCTGCTGCGTGTCGTCGAGGGGGTGGTGGTGGTGCTGCGTGGAGAGGATGTTGATTTCGGAGTGCGGGTCG
>DASVVH010000506.1:0-13971 GCA_036386615.1 Ardenticatenaceae bacterium | reverse complement strand
CACTCGCCTCCCCCTCATCGTGCTGGTTGGCGGCATTGTCGGCCTGCTGGGCGGCTACTTCCTGCAATACTACACGTCGGTGATTGACTATCCACTGAACGTCGGTGGTCGGCCCCTCCACAGTTGGGTCAGCTTTCTGCCCGTTACCTTCGAGACCACTGTTCTGGTGGCGGCGCTCGCGGCAATCTTCGGGATGCTGGCGCTCAATGGCCTGCCGATGCCCTACCACCCGGTCTTCAACGTCGAGGAGTTCAGTGACGCCTCCCGTGACCGCTTCTTTCTGGTCATCGAGACCACTGACCCCAAGTTCGATTACGCCGAGACGCGGCGCTTTCTGGAGAGCATGGCACCGGAAGGGGTGATGGATGTTCCGAACTAGGGCAGCCTCCTTCCTCGTCGCGGTGATGCTCCTGCTCGTCGGCTGCGGCGGGCAGATGGGCGACCAGCCGCGCTGCGAGCCTCTGGAAGCCAGCGACTTTTTTCAGGACGGGCAATGCTCCCGCCACCTGCCGCCGAACACGGTAGCGCGCGGCCAACTTCAAGAAGACGCCCTCCTCTACACCGGGCAGGAAGGCCCGCAGGAGGCCGTCGAGGAGGGCAGCACTGGCGCGGGCGACGACCAGGGCGGGCAGGAAGAGTTGGTTCCGCAGGGGAATCAGGCGGGCGGGCCACCGGAATTTTCGGCGGAGTTCCCCTACCCCGTCACGATAGAGATGATGGAGCGCGGGCAGGAGCGCTACGCGATTTACTGCGCGCCCTGCCACAGCCTCGACGGCGAGGGCGACGGCATGATTGTCCGTCGCGGCTTTCCACAGCCGCCCTCCCTCCACATTGACCGCCTGCGCGAGGCTCCGCCCGGCTATATGTTTGACGTGATTACGAATGGCATTGGGGCCATGCCCTCCTATAGCGGCCAGATACGGGAGGTCTCCGACCGCTGGGCGATTGTCGCCTATCTCCAGGCGCTCCAATTGAGCCAGAACGCCACCCTGGAAGATGTGCCCGAAGAGGAAAGGGCCACGATTGGCGATGCCCCCGAAGATGAACAGGAAACTGAGGGAGACGAGTAACGAGATGTGCTCCCTGTTCGCTACCCGTTACTTCAAGTGCTTAGAGGAACTGCAATGGCCGACCACCCGCAAATAGCTGACGAGCGCCCCGATTTGAGCGCCCTGCAACGGCGCTCGCTTATCGTGGGCGGGGTCGGTGCCGTCCTCCTCGTCATCGGCGCGCTCTTGGACCTGGACCAGTTCTTCCGCGCCTACCTGATGGGCTGGATACTCTGGGTTGGCGTCGCCGTTGGCGGCCTCGCCCTGGCGGCGCTGCACCAATTGTCGGGCGGCACCTGGGGCATGGTCACGCGGCGCATCTTTGAGGCCAGCGCCCGCACGATTCCCTATCTGGCCCTGCTTTTTATACCTATCGCATTCGGGATGCACGCCATCTACGAGTGGACGCACGCCGATGTCGTCGCGGGGGATGCCCTGCTGGAACACAAGCAGCCCTGGCTGAACGTGCCCTTCTTCCTCGTTCGCACGGCCTTCTATCTCGGCGTGTGGACCCTGCTGGCCTACTTCCTCAGCAGGCGCTCGGTGGCACTGGACCACGCGGGCGACGCGGAGGACGAGCGGCGCGTCCGCCAGTTCAGCGCGATTGGCCTCATGCTCACCGTCCTGACCGTCACCTTCGCGGGCTACGACTGGATAATGAGCCTGGAGCCTCACTGGTTCTCCTCCATCTTCGGCGCGATTGTCGGCATGGGGATGATTGTCGCCACCTTCACCTTTACCATCCTCGTGGTCAGCGCGCTCTCGAACCGCGCGCCGTTCGCGGGGCTTGTCACCCCGCAGATTTTCAACGATTTGGGCAGCCTGCTCCTCGCCTTCACAATGGTTTGGGCCTATCTCCACCTCTCGCAGTTGGTGATTATCTGGTCGGCCAACATCCCCGAAGAGGTGGAGTGGTACATCCACCGTTCCGAGCATGGATGGACCCTCGTCTCTGTGGCGCTCGTGCTCTTCCACTTCGCCCTACCGTTCGTCCTACTGCTCGCGCGAAGCGTTCGCGCCAACAGGAGGCATATCTCGCGCCTCGCCGCCTTTCTCTTCGTCATGCAGTACGTCGAGTTGGTATGGCTCGTCAGGCCGAGCCTCCATGCCGAAGGGTACCCGCCGCACTGGATGGACTTCGTGGCCCCCATCGCCATCGGCGGAATCTGGCTGGCGCTCTTCGTCCGGCAGTTGAGAGACCCGCTCATCCCCCTGCCCGCCATTCCGCGCCTTCGCCAGCGCGCGGCGGAGCAGCACGGGCACCATCACCATCAGTCCCACGAGGCCGTAGAGGGCCGCGTCACGTAACGAACCGGACATCTCTCCCTGGTTAGGAGCAGGCAGTTGCAACCACGCGATAACGAACAAGCGCAGAGAACCGAAGCGGAGGTAAACGCCGAGGACCCGATAGCGGGCCGTCCTGCCGCGCCGCCCGACTCTGAATCTGTCGAGCAGGGCTACGAGGTCCACGACGTTCGCGTCGGCCCCATTGTCAAGGCGCTCATCGGCCTCGTCGTTCTTTCTGCCGTCGCCTTTGCCATCACTACGGGGTTTCAGGTGCTCCGCACCGGAACCATCGGAGACTTCACCCCCCCGGAAACGGGAGTGGCGAATGCCCCCCTTAATCCAGTGCCTACCGTCATCCAATCCCGCGCCGCCACCGGGGTCGAATCCCGGCAGTTGCGCGAGGAGGAGTTGGAGATGCTGAATTCCTACGGCGTGGTGGATGAGGGTGCCGGAGTCTATCGCATTCCCGTCGAGCGGGCGATGGAACTACTCGTCGAGCGCGGCCTCCCCGCCCGCCCGGAGGGCGAAGTGGAGGACTTTAACCAACTGCCGCTCGATTCCAGTTCAGGCCGTATGATGGAAAGGACCAGTCCGTGACAACCGTTAAGCCCAGGGCGCGGCGTGTAGCACGCCTGCCCCTGTTTTTGTTCCGCGCCCTGCTCGCCCTAAGCATTCTTGCAGGGCTGATGCCCGCGCCCGCTCACGCCCACGACCCTGAAGAGGGTGACCATGACCATGACCCGCTCCCGGAGATTCTGGCGAGCGCCCAGTTCAACCAGCGCCTCGGCGAGCAGGTGCCGCTCGACCTCGTCTTCCGTGACGAGGCGGGCCAGAACGTCAGCCTCGCCGACCTCATAGGCGACAAGCCCGTCATCCTGACGATGAACTACTACAAGTGCGACTCGCTCTGCCCCCTCATCATGGACGGCGCGGCGACCGCTCTCAAGCTGGTACCCTTCGTAATGGGGCAGGAATTCGACATGATTACCGTCAGCATCAACCCCGACGAGACGCCCGAACTCGCCGCCGAGGTGAAGGAGCGGCTCGTCGAGCGCTACGAGCACGACGGGGCCGCGCGGAACTGGCACGTCCTCACGGGCGAGAAGGAGATGATTGACCGCCTCGCCGAGGCCGTCGGCTTCAACTACGTCTGGGACGAGGCGGGGCAGCAGTACGCCCATCCGAGCGGCCTGATGGTGCTCGGCCCCGGCGGCAAGGTTGCCCGCTACATCTACGGCATGGAGTTCTCCCCGCGTGACCTGCGGCTCGCGCTGGTGGAAGCCTCCGACCGGCAGATTGCCTCGCCCGTTGACCACGTTCTCCTCTTCTGCTACCGCTACAATCCTGCCGTCGGTAAGTACAGCGCCATAGCTTTCAACACCATGCGCCTCGGCGGCGCGGCGACGATTCTGGTGCTGGGGTTATTCCTCGGCACCGCCATCAAGCGCGAGCGAAAGATGACAAGGCTTCCGGGAGCAACGGGCTAACTCATGGACGGACTACCGCTTTTCCCTCAACAGGCATCTACGGCTGCCGGGCCGATTGACCTGCTCTACTTCTGGATGATTGCGCTGACGATATTCTTCGTCGTGCTCATCGCGGGGCTGATTCTTGTCTTCACCATCAGGTACCGCCGCCGCCACGAGGCCGAGGTTCCCCAGCAGATAAGCGGCTCCACGCGCCTGGAGATTGGCGGGATGATTCCGCTTCTGGGGCTTGCGCTCGTCACCTTCTTCTGGGGCGCGTGGCTCTACATGGACCTCTCTCAGCCGCCGCAGGACTCGCTGGAAATATACGTCATCGGCAAGCAGTGGATGTGGAAGAGCTACCATCCCGACGGTCAGCAGGAGATTAACGAGCTTCACGTTCCGGTGGGCCGCCCCGTCAAGCTGACCATGACCTCGCAGGACGTGATTCACTCCTTCTTCATCCCCGCCATGCGCGTCAAGCAGGACGTGCTTCCGGGCCGCTACACCACCCTCTGGTTCGAGGCGACCCAGACGGGCGTCTTCCACCTCTTCTGCACCGAGTACTGCGGCACCGACCATGCCGGAATGGTCGGCTCCGTCACCGTACTCGACGAGGCGGGCTATCAGGACTGGCTGGCCGGGGAGGGCACTGACCCCGTAGGTATGGGTTCGACTCAGGACGAGGGGCAGGCACTCTTCGCGGACCTCGGCTGCGCCGGGTGTCACCGCATGGACGGCACCGGGCCGGGGCCAAACCTCGTAGGCATCTTCGGCGAGACCGTGCCCCTCGAAGGCGGCGGCACGGCGGTCGTGGACGAAAACTACATCCGCGAGTCCATCCTGGACCCGCAGGCCCAGATTCACGAGGGCTATCAGCCCATCATGCCTACCTACGAGGGGCAGGTGACTGAGGAGCAAATCCTGCAACTCATTACCTACATTCGCTCCCTCGGCACCGACGCCAACCAGAGCGACAGTGAACAACCGTAAAGTGACGATTCCGTCCCACGAACTAGGGGAGCTTGATTCATGGCCGTCCCATCCATAGCGCTCAACACGCGTCGGCACTACCTCAACGTCAACTACGGCGTGAAGTCGTGGCTGCTCACGACGGACCACAAGCGTATCGCCGTGCTCTATCTCATCTCGATCACGATGATGTTTGTGATTGGCGGCATCGCGGCGGCGCTCATGCGCTACGAACTCCTGACGCCTGCCCCCGATTTGGTGGAGTCGGACGATTACAACAAGCTCTTCACCGTTCACGGCATCGTCATGATCTTCTTCTTCCTGGTGCCCTCCATTCCGGCGGTGCTGGGCAACTTCCTCATTCCCATCATGATTGGCGCGCGGGACCTCGCCTTCCCGCGCCTCAATCTTCTAAGCTGGTACCTCTACGCCATCGCTGCCGCCATGACCATGTGGGTCATGCTCAGTGGCGGCATTGATACGGGCTGGACCTTCTACACCCCCTACAGCAGCGCCGCCAGCCCCACGCTCGTCATCCCGACGGCAGTTGGCATCTTCATAGCGGGCTTCTCGTCCATCCTGACGGGCATCAACTTCATAGCCACCATCCACCGCATGCGCGCGCCGGGCATGACCTGGATGCGGATGCCCCTCTTCCTCTGGTCCCTCTACGCTACCAGCATCATCATGGTCCTGGCGACGCCCGTGCTCGGCATCACCGTGCTTCTCCTGGCAGCCGAGCGCATCTTCCGCGTGGGCATCTTCGACCCCGCGCTCGGCGGCGACCCCATCCTCTTCCAGCACTTCTTCTGGTTCTACTCCCATCCCGCCGTCTACATCATGATTCTACCGGGCATGGGCGTGGTGAGTGAGATTGTCGCCGCCTTCACCCGCAAACGCATCTTCGGCTACCGCTTCGTCGCCTTCTCAAGCATAGCCATCGCCGTCTTCGGCTTCCTCGTCTGGGGCCACCACATGTTCGTCTCCGGGCAATCCGCTCACGCCGCGCTGATGTTCTCCATCTTGAGCTACATCGTCGCCATTCCGTCCGCCATCAAGGTCTTCAACTGGACCGCCACCCTCTACAAAGGCTCGATCTCCCTCGCCACGCCGATGCTCTACGCCCTCGGCTTCATCGGCCTCTTCACCATCGGCGGCCTCACGGGCCTCTTCCTTGCCGCCCTCGCGGTGGACGTACACGTTCACGACACCTACTTTGTCGTCGCGCACTTCCACTACATCATGGTCGGCGGAACCTCACTCGCCTATCTTGGCGGCATTCATTATTGGTGGCCCAAGATGACGGGCCGCATGTACAACGAGACGTGGGCGCGCTTCGCGGCAATCACCATCTTCGTAGGCTTCAACCTCACCTTCTTCCCGCAGTTCATCGTCGGCTACCTCGGAATGCCCCGCCGCTACCACTACTACGCGCCGGAGTTCCAGGTGCTGAACGTGCTCTCGACGGCGGGCGCGACGGTCATGCTCGTCGGCTATGCCCTCCCCTTCCTCTACCTGATTCCATCCCTCTGGAACGGCAAATCGGCTGGCCCGAACCCCTGGGGCGCGGCAGGTCTGGAATGGGAAGTCGCCTCGCCCCCGCCGCCTGAGAACTTCGCGGAAACACCCATCGTCACGGTCGGTGCCTATAACTACGGCCCGGTGGAGGAGAAAATTGGCTGAGATTCATATGGAAGCCGACCCCCACCACAACCCGGCGCTCGGCCACCACTTCGAGACGCTCGAACAGCAGCACGACACCAACATCCTTGGGATGTGGCTCTTCCTGTCCACCGAAATCATGCTCTTCGGTGTGCTCTTTACCGCCTATATCCTCTTCCGCGTGCTCTACCCCGAAATCTTCATAGCGTCCAGCCACTTCCAGAACGCCACCATCGGTGCCATCAACACCGCCGTCCTCATCGGCAGCAGCCTCTCGATGGCCCTCGCGGTACGCAGCGCCCAGCTTGCCAACAGGCGCGCCCTGCTCATCTTCCTCGCAATAACGGCCATCCTGGGCAGCGTCTTTCTCGGCGTCAAGGGGTACGAGTATTACGAGCACTGGCACGAAGGCGTCGTGCCGGGCTTCCAGTGGACCAACACTGAACTGGAGCCGCGCGCTCAGCTATTCTTCTTCCTCTACTTCGTGATGACCGGCATTCACGCCGTCCACCTCATCATCGGCATCGGCCTCGTCCTCTCATTGGCCTTTCGCTCGCGCAAGGGCAGCCGCTATCTCGGCGAGTCATTCCTGCCCATCGAACTCATGGGCCTCTACTGGCACTTCGTGGATGTCGTCTGGGTATACCTCTTCCCCCTGCTCTACCTCATTGGCCGTCACTGAGAGCGGTTCGGGATGATACATAGGAGACACAAGGCCGATGGCTGAACACCACCACGACGACCACACCGCGCACGTCACGCCGCTACGCACCTATCTTCTCGCCGCGCTGGCCCTGCTGGTCCTGACCATCATCACCGTAGCTGTCGCCTTCGTGAACCTCGGCCCCCTCAATGACGTGGTAGCGGTCGGCGTCGCCACCCTCAAGGCCCTCATTATCGTCATCATCTTCATGCATGGGCGCGCCACGAGCGGCGTCACGCGGCTCGTCATCGTCGCGGGTATCCTCTGGCTCGCCATTCTCATGGTCGGCACCTTCGACGACTACCTCACCCGCGACTGGCTAGCAATCCCAGGCCGCTAGCAAAATGAAAATTATAAACGAGGGACGACACTACGCCGCCCCTCGTCTTATCTGGTTTGGATAGAGAACCAACTCTACTCCCTGTGCTGTTCCCCATCCTCGTCGCTCGTCCGCGCCGCAGCCGTCGGCGGAATTGCTGGCGCGCTCGTCACGGGTGGCACCAGCCCGCGCGGCGCGACCCCCTCATCGAACTCCCGCCTCGGTTCGCCCCCCTCCTCGCCGGGATAGGCCCGCTCCTCTAGCTCCTCCACTGGCCGCATCAGAGGCTCCCTGGCCTGCGGACTATCCACATCACGCGTATCCATTCCTACCTCCTCATTACTGTGTTACCGATTGAATGTGGCCCTGGTGTAAATGGCGAAAGCTGTAACAGGGGGCTACGAAGTAGCCGCCGCAAGGCTCAAGCTGAAGGATGATACCAAACCAGCAGCGTCACCGGAAGCGGCCCTTGGCGGCAGCATTCGCGGCAGTAAGTACTCAAACTCTCAATTTCTCAGCAACATCGCCACTCAACACTTTTATTTGAGACCTTGTCTCTACCCTTAAAATGGTCTGCACACATCGAGTCATCCCTATGGTTGCTGCATCCTGGGTGGATGCCCTTGAGGTCGCTTTGCAGATTCGCTCCGTTCAGCATAACAAGGGGAGGTGGTCTACTTGCCGCCACTCACCACGTCCGCGTAACAGAACGGCTGCATGATGTTACAGATAGGCATTAACCCGTAAGCTCTGGGCCACAGAGAATCATCCAGGGTTCATCACGTACCCGCGTGATGAAGAGAGTGATGGGGTGGCCCCTTGGGCTGGATTTGAGGCGGCGGCGGAACGATTCCGGCTCGATGGGGCTGCCGCGTTATTTCACCGCTATAACGTTGGCATCGAGTGCCCTGAGCCGACGGTTCAGCTCCTTCAGGTTGAAAGGCGCGTGCTCAAGGATGGGCCAGCCGCGCGCGAAGGGGGTCTCAGCGAGTGAGTCAGTGGTGAGGTAGGCAATCTGCTCGTCTACCTGGGACGCGCCAAGCTGGTGCGCTACCTGGGCGACGAGCGTTGCGCGAATGATGCAGGCGTCTGGCTCCCAAAGGAAGGCGCGCGGCGTCGTGACCTCGACGGGCGGCGCGGGGGCGTCGCTGCTCAAGGTGTGTGCTGCGGGGGCTTCCAGGCTCGCCTCGACGATGGTGGCGGTGCGTGCCGCGCCGGGGCGCAGCCCGCCAAACCAGAGCACACCTTCCTTGCACGTTCCGCCTTCTGAGATAAACTCCACCTCGCATTCCGGGGGTAGCTCCTCGTCAGGGACGCCGGGCATGACCTTGACGCCGAGGTTGGGTAGCTGGCGCTGCACAGCGAGAATGGCGCTCAGGGGCGGCTGCATCTCGTGGAGGGAAAAGACGCGACGGCCCTCCACGCGGCGGGCCGGGTCGGCAAAGGCGGCGTCCACATCCGGGGGGAAGGGGAAGGTGGTCCAGTCGGCCTGCTCGAAACGAGCCAGGGCAGGACCACCCGCTACGCGCAGGTTGTGTTCGGCGAAGAGGAGACGGATGGGGTCGAGGTCGAGCGCGAGGAGCCGTTCGGACTGTTCGCTCAGGGCCAGCGCGTCGCCGCCAATGCCACAGCCGAGGTCGGCAACGTGGGAAAAGGGGGCGTAGCGGGCCGCGCGGTACTGGGCTATCGCCTGCCCACTCGCCTGCTGTAGCGCCTCGTCCAGAAAGAGCATTCGCAGGGCGTGCTCCCCGAACTTTTCGACGCCTTTCTGCCGGAGGCGTGCCTGGTCCAGCAGCGCGGCGGCGCGGTCGGGCGTGTGCTGCTCGCGGAGTGTTTGGAGGGTGGAGATGAGCGCGTGATCGCCGAGGTTCTGCCCGGCCAGCCGTTCAAGCGCCTGTTGAGCCTCGCTCGTCAGGAGCCATTGCGCCAGTTCAATAGATAGGTCTCGCATCGGTATGGATGACTCACTTCGGCTGGAAACACCGGAACAGATTGAAATCAACTACGACATCGCGCGGCTGGGTTCGCGGTTCATCGCGGCGCTGTGGGATACCCTCGCCCTCGTCGCGCTGCAAATCATGCTCTTCCTGGCCGGGCTGCTCGTGGTCCGGCTGCTGGACGCGGGCGGGGCGTTCGTCAGCGAGGCATGGATAGCGGTGCTGATTCTGCTCTCGTTCATTCTCTTCTGGGGCTACTACGTCCTCTTCGAGGTTATCTGGAGCGGGCAGACGCCGGGCAAGCGTCTGGCGGGGATTCGCACGGTTCGTGCCAACGGCTACCCCATCGGCTTCGTGGAGAGCGCCATCCGCAACGTGGTTCGCATCATTGACTTTCTGCCCGGCAACTACGGCATCGGGACGGTGGTGATGTTCGTGGACAGGCGCTCGCGCCGCCTGGGCGATTTCGCGGCGGGAACCATCGTCGTCCATGACCGCGCGGCGCTCTCGCTCCAGAAGCTCCGCACGCCCGTCGCGGTGGACAGCCGCTTTCTGGAGCCGCCGCTGCCGAACCTTCACCGCCTGAGCCTGGAGGAGGTAGAGGCGGCGCGCACGTTCCTCCAACGGCGCGGCGCGCTCATCAATGCTGACGCGCTCGCGGCGCAACTGGCGGGGCGGTTCCGGGAGCAGTTGGAGTTGCCGGAGACTGTGCCCTACAGCCATCTGGAACTGGTGCAGCGGGTGGTGGCGCAGCATGGGAGCTAAAGTACATTGTTTATATTAAGGAACCCGAAAACTCAAATCGCAAGAGGGCGCGAGAACTAATCCCGCGCCCTCCTTTTAGTAGTCTCATTAACTTTAGAATGTCGAGTCTATGTCACACTCAGAGTCGAGACAGTAACTCTCTCTTCTTTTGATCGAACTCGTCCTCACTTATTAGCCCCGCATTCTTTAGCTCTCCCAATTTTTTAAAGAGCTCTAATACTTCCGGCGATTCTTGGGGCGAGACCTCTGTTGCTAGCCTAACTTGATTCTGATGAATTACTGCAAGGAGAAACTGGTGCATTACGGTGCGAGCGCCTACTGCTTTATGCTTCAGGCTTTCAACGCCTAATCTATCCTCTACTGCAAGTTGGCCGAGGCTACCAGAGGGAAAATTCATATGGAAGCCGAGGTCAAGCTCATGAGCCTCATCCGTAAATCGAAGGAATGTTAGTTGCGTGCCCGGCCCCTCGTACCATATCTGCTCAAGAGTGTTTAACGGCCAACTCACGGCTTTATCTATGTTGGCCGAAGATGAAGGTTTTGGGTCATAGAAAAGAATTATTCTAGAGTTTGTAATAAGTAATTCTCCCGCTTTGACATTCCAGCGTGTCTCACCTGCCCTTGTCCTTGCAAATACACTAAAGATACTCACGTAATTTACGGGTATAACGGCCCACTTGAGGAATGAACCGATACCCGTTTTGAGATCCTCAATCTTCATGTGCGCTACTATTTTCTCCCGATTAGAATCTATATGAGGTAGGTCACAGTTTTTTAATATAGTGGGAAATTGTTTGGACAAATTACTATTGGGTGGTTCATATCCATTCTGTCTGAATAATAGCTGGAAGGTAGATGTGTCTTGAGCACTTATAGCAGGTTGCGTCATCTGTCTCCTCCTTTAAATCTGATAACGTCGAGTGTGTTCAGAGAACAACTTTCTCGCAATAGCAATATTATATTGTCGTTCACGCGGTGGCGCAATCCTTGTGTAGCAGGCTAAACCCTCTTCATTCCTCTACATCCTCCGCCAGCCACTCAACCAAGTGCTTGGGTTTGCGGGCGGCGAAGTGCTCGATTTGCTGGCGGCAGGAGACGCCCGTCACGGCTACGTCGGCGTCGGGGTTGTCGCGGAGGGTGGGGAAGAGACGGTCTTCGCCAATTTTGCGGCTGATGTCGTAGTGCTCCTTCTCGAAGCCGAAGGAGCCTGCCATGCCGCAGCAGCCCGCCTCAATGAGCATGGCGCTGTAGCCGGGCGGCAGGTTGAGCGCCGCCACTGCGCTCTCGATGCCGCTCGCTTTGTGGTGGCAGTGGCCGTGAAAGAGCAAGGTTCGCTCTGTGCCGCGCCATTGGAGCAGGTCCAACTCGCCCGCCGCCTGCCGCTGCATCAGCCACTCGTCAAAGAGGTAGCACCGTGCCGCCACGCGCCGGGCCGCCTCGCCCCGCACCAACTCTGGCCCCTCGTCGCGGAAGGTGAGCAGGCAGCTCGGCTCCATGCCGACGATTTCCAGCCCCTGCTCGGCGTAGGGTTGCAGTAGGGCGATGTTCCGCGCGAGGTTACGCGCGGCGTCGGGCAGCATCCCCTTGGAAATCATCGGACGGCCACAGCAATGCAGCTTTTCCGGCACGATGACCTCGTAGCCCGCCGCCTCAATGAGGCGCGTGGCGGCAACGCCGATGGAGGGGTAGTTGTAGAGCGTGAAGGTGTCAGGGAACATGACGACGCGCCCGCGCTTGCCCGCGTTGGCGTGGCGCGCGTGGTGCTGGAACCAGTCGAAGAAGCTCTCACGGGCGAAGGGCGGCAGGGAGCGCTGTGGGGCGATGCCGAGCCGTCCCTGCGCCCACCGCGCGGGCGGGGATTGCGCCAGCCAGTTGCTGACGGGGGCGGCCCAACTGCCGAGGTGGTTTATCCAGCGAATGCGCCCGAAGAGGCGGGCGCGGAGCGGTAGGCCGTGTTCCTTGTAGTAGTGGTGCAGGAACTCGTATTTGATTTTCGCCATGTCCACCTGCGAGGGGCACTCGGCGGCGCAGGCTTTGCATTCGATGCAGAGGTCCAGCGTCTCGAACATGCGGGGGCTGAACAGGTCCGCGCGGGGAACGCGGCCACTTAGCGCGTTGCGGAGCGCGTTGGCCCGCCCGCGCGTGGAGTGCTCCTCCTCTCGCGTGACCATGTAGGAGGGGCACATGACACCCTCGCCCGTCTTGCGGCAGGAGCCGATGCCGCTGCACTGCTCGACAGCGTGGGCAAAGCCGCCCTCGCGCTCGAAGGAGAGGATGGTGTAGGGCACGTCCGGCGCGCGGTAGCTTTCGCCGTAACGCAGGTTCTCGGTCATGCGCTGGCCGCGCACGATGTTCCCCGGATTGAACAGGCCCGCCGGGTCCCAGCCGTCCTTGAGTTCGCAGAAGGCTCCATAGAGCGTGGAGCCGAAGAGTTTCTCGTTCCATTCGGTGCGCGTGCGCCCGTCGCCGTGCTCGCCACTGTAGGAGCCGCGCAGCCGGATAATCACATCGGTCCACGCCTCGGTGATGGAGCGCATCTTCTCCACATCATCGGCTAGCTTCATGTTGAGCATGGGGCGGATGTGCAGGCAGCCCGCGCTGGCGTGGGCAAAGATGGCGGCCTCGACGCCGTGCGCCTTCAGAATTACCTCGACCTCGCGCACGAAGGTGGGCAGGGCTTCCGGCGGCACGGAGCCGTCCTCGATGAAGGGGATGGGCTTCCACTCGCTGGTGGTGCTGGAAAGCAGGCCCAAGCCCGCCTTTCGCACGCCCCAGACGTTCCCAATCTCGGCGGGGGTGCGGGCGGTCACGAGGGCATAGCCCGCGTTGATGTGTTGCAGGTGGGCGCGCAGCCCTTCGAGCTTCGCGTCCAGTTCCGCGTCGCTGTCGCCGTAGAATTCCACGATGAGCACGCAGCCGGGGTTCCCCTCGACGAAGGTGAGCTTCCTGGCGTATTCGGGGGCGTTGCGCGTGAGGTCAATCATGAAGTGGTCAATCAACTCGATAGCCGAGGGGCCGACTTCGAGGATGCGCGCGGTCGCCTCCATCGCCTCGTCAATGGTGTGGAAGTGGACGACGCCGAGGGCCGTCTGCTTCGGGCGGGGCACGAGTTTGATGGTGGCATCGAGTGAGAGGGCGAGGGTGCCCTCCGAGCCGACGAGGAGCGAGGCGAGGTTCCACGTTTCGGGGTCCACCATGCGGTCAAGGCCGTAGCCGCTCACGGAGCGCCAGTGGCGCGGGTAGCGGGCGGCGATTTCGGCGCGGTGCTGGTCGGCCAGGCGCTTGGTCAGGCGGTAGACCTCGCCCTCGTGGGTGGGCAGGCGCAGCTTTTGGTCCAACTCGGCGGGGGTGAGTTCGGCCATGACGGTCTCGGTGCCATCCGCAAGCAAGACGCGGAGGGCCTGAACGTTGTCGTGGGACATGCCGTATAGGATGGAGTGCGCGCCCGTCGAGTTGTTGCCAATCATGCCGCCGAAGGTGGCGCGGTTGGAACTGGCGGGGTCGGGGCCGTACATCAGGCCGTAACGCTGCATCTCGCGGTTGAAGGGGTCGAGCACCATGCCGGGCTGCACGCGCGCGGTCTGCGCCTCCTCGTCCACCTCCAGCACGCGGTTCATGTACTTGGAGAAGTCTATTACGATGCCCGTGCCGACGGTTTGCCCTTCGAGGCTGGAGCCGCCACCGCGCGGCACGATGGGCACGCCGAAGTCGCGCGCGACCTGAAGGGTGGCGTGAACGTCCTCGTCGGTGCGGGGCAGCACGACGCCGACGGGCATCACCTGATAGAGGCTGGCGTCGGTGGAGTAGAGCA
>DASVVH010000505.1:0-6793 GCA_036386615.1 Ardenticatenaceae bacterium | reverse complement strand
TGGAGGGGCTGCTTGGGCTGCGCGCGCCCCTCTGGTTCGGGGAGCCGGGCAGCACGACGCTCGCGCCAGCCGTCGTGCAGGGAACGTGGAGCATCGAGCCTGTCGGCGGCACGAAAGTCAACGGCGAGTATTGGGTCGCGCGGGCGACCATAGAAGTGGGAGGTTGATGTGGAAGGAGAGGTCTTTCTGGCGGCGAGCGCGCAGGCGAGCGTCGCGTGCCGCTACCGCGTGATGGAGGAGAGTTTTCGCGCGGTGGCAGGCTGGCCGCAGGGTGGGAGGTACGGCGTCGGCGGTGGCCTGGACACCGTTCGGAGCGGGGGCCTGCTCCGTCATTACGAGATGGCGCTAATCGTGGAAGAGCAGCCCTCCGCACCGGAGCGCGGCTCGATGCAGACCTTACGGGCGCTCTACGAGGGCGACGGTACTGTCTGGTTCGCGCCTCCTGATGAGGCCACCAGCGCGGTTCCGGCCTACCTGATTGGCGAGTTGAAGGAAGCCACCTTGGGGCCGCTACAGGGCGGGAGCGGTGCCTTTTTCCTGGTTCCTGTACGGGTGACAACGACATTGCAAAATTAAAAGTTCAAAATGCAAAATGAACGGCTGATGACACTAATTGCCGTTTGCCGTTCATTGTTAACTTTGCATTCTGAATTTTGCATTCTGAACGGAGTGGAACGTGATTGAAATTGGAGAAAACAGACGGGCACTTGCAAATCTAAGCCGCGTCGCATTGGCCGAAATCGAGAGCCGTTCGGGGCGGCTACGCTTTCAGATGGCCCCAGGCACCCCCTATGGCGCAGGACCGGACCCGCGCACGCTGGATATTGGAAGAACGCTCTCCGTCCGCGCGGGCGGACTGCTGCGGACAGTGCGGCTCTGGCACACGGAGACAGGTTTTGCATGGCGGGCATGGGCTGGAGACCCAGCCACGGCCACGCCAACAGAAGGGGAATCGCTGCTCGGCTCCTTCGCGGGCCAGTGTCGCGGCGCGTGGATGGAGACGGACGGCACGAACTGGCACACCTTCATCACCCACTGCCCAACCATAGCCCAGCTTGAAATCTTCAGGCTCACGAACGGCGCGGCGTTGGGGCTATACCACGCGGCAGTATCGTTGCCTCCCGACATGAATGCGGCGAGCGGTGGCTACACGGGCTTTGCCATCGTGGACAGGCGCACCCTCTTCCTGATTCACATTCACGGAGACGGCAAGCATGCGCGAATCTGGGAAGGAACTTTCGCCACCGTACCATTGAACGGAGCCATAACCTGGGCCGAGCTACCCTATCGCGTCGCGGCAGGGCACCCCGACGACCGCTTCAAGGCGGCACCCGGCGCGGGCGAAGCCCTGGACCGCCGCGCCGCCAACGGCTTTGACGCAGTGCGCTTCGGCGGCAAGACCATCGTGCTTTGCCAGGACCACGCCGCCGGGCGGAGCCAGGTGCTCGTCAAGTCCGAGGCGGGCATCTGGGCCGACCCGCTCCCCATCATTCCTATGGACTTCGTGGACGAGGGCAACCATCTCTTCCTCTCGCGGTTCCTCGTGAAACAGAACACCCTGCTGGCGACGGGCACGCTGGCGCGAAACGGGATGCTTTTTGACTGTCTATTGCGCTCGGCTGATGGGCAACTCTGGTCCGTCGAGAGCGATGCCCTCATTGCGCCCGCACTGGGCGCGCCGCATCACGGCCAACTCATCGCCGACCCGCAGAGTGGCCGCATCCACTATCTCGCAACCGATTGGACCCGAAGCCTCGCCACCGCGCCTGCTGAGAGCACCAAAGTCGCGCCCTACTACGTCACCATCGAGCGTGGCGCGCAGAGCGTGCCGACAGCCGAAATCGAGATTCCGGTGGAGGAAGGCATTGGACCAGAAGATGACGACTTGGTGACGGTGCGGCTCGGCTACGAAGCGCGGGCCAATCTGGTGCCGCTTGGCGAGTTCGGGCTGGACCGCGTGAGCGAGACGCGCTCCTGGGAGGGCGCGCGACGCACCCTCCACCTGCGCGAGCGTCACGGCAAGGCGCTCCACGATTGGGCCAGTCCCTACACCTTCGACTTCTGGGGCCAGAGCAAGGCCATTGTGGAGTTCGAGTCGAAGCGCGAGTATGAGGTGACAGCGGGCGAGCCGCGTGCCTCCATCAAGCGCGTCCGGCTTGCCCAACCATTCGACACGAGCCAGAACACCATCGTCCTTGAAGCCATAGACGGCGACCCGCCCGCCACCATCGGCGAGATGCTGCGCTATCGTGTTGGCTCCCTTGCAACGCGCGTCCGCATCGCCGGGCAGCCAACAGGCGCGGGGCCGTTCAGTTATCCGGTAGTCGTGGAACAAGGCGACATAGTAAGCTTCCCCGCAGGCACCGAGTTGGCCTGCGACGAGCTTTTTCTGGGGCGGCGCGGCCAGGAGGACCGCATAGTTCTCGACCTCGCGCGCCGCTTTCGGGGCCAGTTCGGAAGCGCCACCCTCCGCTTCTCCGAGCACGACCACCGCTACGGCGAGTCAGTGAGCCTCCTCCTGCACCGTGCCGACGATGACAACAGCTACCGGGTTCGCTATACGAAGATAAACAGTGGCGGAGCGCCGGGCCTCGGTTGGGAGTTCGAGCGCGTCACCGAGGGGAGCGCCACCCTCCTGGCGAGTGGGTCGTTGATGGACGGCGGCACGCCGCTGAGTGGCGTGAACCGCGCGCTCTACGTGCGCTGGCGCGTGCAGAACGGGCGCGTCACGCTCTGGGCCTCGCCGACGACCCTCTATGGCTCACCACTCGTAGACTACGTTGAGGATACCATCCTACCCTCACTTGAGGGCGGCGTGGGCTTCAGTGGCCGCGCCGACTCCCTCACTCACTTCACCACCTCCGAACTTGGCGGACAATCGGGAGCCACCGCGCCCGACAACTGCCTGATTCTCGACACGCCCGCCACCGCCTTCCCTAACCAGGGCGCGCTCATCATCAGTGGGAGGAGCGCGAGCTACAGCGCCCGCAGCCTCCAGGAGCGCCATCCTGTCGAACCCATCTCGCCGATGACCGACATCACCCTCAGTGGCTTCAGATCTGCCCATCGGTGGGAGGGCGACCTGACGACTGGCGACCTCGGATGGTGGTATCTATGGGACACCCTCTCCTTTGATGCAACCGGGATGGTCGCCTGCGTGCGGGCGCGAAAGGGCGTGTACATGGACAACAACGGTGAGCTTCGCACACATGGTGTCGCCGACGAGTACGCCCGCGTCACGCACTGCGAGCGTACCTACGATGACAGCGGCACCACGCGAACGCGCCTCCGCTTGACCAAAACGCCCGACAAGAACCGCACGCAGATGTGGTGGGGCTACGAACCGCCCGAACTCTTCGAGAGCGGCGGTTGGCTCGTCGGCATCCGCTTCTATCCCTGCTTCCAGATGGAGACGGACAACTGGCCGAACATTCCCAGCACACAGCCCGTCATGCTGGACATGCGCCCGGAGCAGCCCCCCCTCGGCACGGCCATTGACCGCGTAGAACTCTGCGACCTCGAACGAGATCTCGCGCTTGCGGAGGGCGTGCAGGCAGTGGCGCGGCTGGCTGGCGTGGAAGTTGCCGCCGACACCCTTCCCACTAGCGCCTGGGGGTTGGAGAGCGACGCCAACTGGACCGTCAGCTTCGTAAACAACCTCCCTCGCCTCGTGGGGATGAGTGGCACCAAACTAAGCGCCTTCACCCTGGTAGATGGCCTCTTCCGCGCCCGGCTGCGGCTGGGCCAGGCGGGGCTTTCGCTCCATTGGGACGGCGGCGGCACCGTCATCCGCTTTGCGCCCGAAGGCGTGGAGTTCCGCGACCTCGTGAACGACACCCTCCGCGCCAGCATTCCCTACATTCAGGGCGCGGGGGCCGACAAACTTGTGACCGCGCGCGTCAGCATCGAGGGGCCTTTCCTATCCGTCTGGCTTGACGATGCCTTTGCCGCCTTCTACGTGGACGAGCGGCTGCGCGGGTGCGTCAAGCGGCTTGGCGTGGTCGCCTACGTTCCAACCATCATTGAGTGGATAGAGGTCGCGGAGGCATACGAGAAGCTGGGCCGCTTCCTGATACCGCAGGGCGCGACGGCGGCGGAGAGCATCGCCGCGATGGTTGGTGAGCGCCGCCTGGGCCTACTCTTCCGCGCCAACCGCGTGCCCCGCTTCGGCACCCTCGAACAACGCGAACACCTGGAAGCGCTGCTGGGCACCATCCTCGTGACGAGCGAGGAGCGCGACGATGCCGCCGTTCGCACCCTCGCGCAGGTACGTGGCGCGCGGGATGTGGCCGAAGCAGCACTCGGCGCGGAGGTCTACGGACTGCGCTTCGTCGCGATAGAAAACCCCGACCTTCTCACGGCGGACGGCTGCGCCCGCGAGGCCCGCGCCATCCTCCGCCAGACTCAGGAACAAGCCCGCACCGCGACCGTTGAGATGCGCGCCGACCTCCGCGTGGAAAACGAGGACCACTGCACCGCCCTCATTGGTGACACAGAATCCGGCTGGATTGTAGACTCGTCAAGCATCACCTTCCTCGTCTCCCCCGAAGATGCCGCCCTGGACATGCGCCTCGGCCTCCGCAGCGCGCTTTAGGAGGGAAGGAAAAAGCTTCGATGTGGAGAAATGAAGAGGAGTTCAATCCCTTGCGTCCTTGCGTCTTTGCGCCCTTGCGTTATGCCGTTGCCGTTCATCCGTTAGCGGTCGTCAGTCGTCGGTCATCCACCGTCCACCGTCCACCGTCCAAGAGGAGCACCCCATGTTCATCCGAGAAATCGAAGCCCTGCGCGGCGTCATCCGCCAGGAAACCGCTACGCGCCCCGTCGCGCCGGCGCTAGTCCGGCGCGTGAACGGCAGCCGCGCCGACCTCCTCCTCGCCGGAGCCAACACCCTCCTTCGGGGCGTGCCCGTGCCCGAAGGAACGGCGGCGGGCGAAACCGTAGAAGTCATCTGGCGCGGCAACCAACCCACAGTCATAGGCTCAGGGCGAGCGCCCTCCGCGCCAGGAGTCACGGCAGGCGGGAGCGCAACCCTTCCGCCCGCAACCACTAACAACCTCGTCTATCACAACCAGCTTGCAGGCTTGGGCGGCGACGACCACCCTCACTACCTCACCTCAGCGCGCGGCGACCTGCGCTACGCACCCACCGCGCACGCGCACAGCGCCTATGCCCCGGCGGCGGACCTGACCGCCCACCTCTCCAACCTCTCCAACCCCCATCAGGTTACGGCTGCCCAGGCGGGCGCGGTGGCGAAGGCAGGCGACACCATGACTGGCCCCCTCGCCATTCAGGGCAGCGCCAACGCCGTGCAACTGCTCGTGCGCGGGCACAGCGCCCAGTCCACCAACGTGCAGGAATGGCGTGACGGTGCCGGGGCTGTAGGGCCGTTCGTAGATTCGAGGCTGCGCCTGCGTGGGGGCAAGGAACACTGGCTGCCCAACGGCTTCGTCGTCCCGACGGCTCCCCAGGCCCTCGACCTCGCGCTCACCGGCATGTGGGACCGCAACGAACTCACCCAAGCCGCCCTGCGCGGCATCGTGACCGTCACCGTCACCGGGGCAGGCGCGCCCGTCCAGAGCACGACGGCCTACGCGAACAACCTCTTTGACGCCGTTTCGGGCAGCCTCTTCGAGATTACTCCCGTAGACGCGACGACCACCAAAGTCGTCATTCACGTTGACCTCCTGGCGAGCCAACCGAACTACCTTGCCGCCAGGTGGCAACCCTTCGTCCAATACCGCTGGGTGATGAACGGCGATGCGAGCTACTTTCGCAAGATTACCGTAGAGGTCAGCGCGGACAACGCCACCTGGCACAGACCCTCGAACGGCGGCTGGGAAACGCTGGATGCCGCCTCGAATCAAATCGTCCCCGGCCTCTGGATGGGCGCGAACGAGGTGCCGAACTCGCCCTCCACTCTCAGCTTCTGGCGCTACGTCCGCTTCACCCTGGAAGACCTCTGGCAGAACGCCAACTACACATCGAAACACCGCCTCTGGATGAGCGAGATTGGCCTCCGCCACATCGGCGCGCCCTGGGCACGACAGTACGCCCGCACCGACGGAGCCGACTTTTACGGCAGTATGCGCGTCATGACGGCGGGCACCTCCAACGCCTATCACTCGCTAACACAGGCGGGCCTGGGCTTCTTTGGTGCCGCGCCCGCCGCCCGCCCTGCCGCCTATACCCTGGCGGGCACCGCCACCCGCACCCTACCCACCCTCCCGCCTGATTTTACTGGCCTCGCATCGGGGCAGGCCGGAGCACCCTACGCCGCCGCCGCCGACCTGAACACCCTCAAGGCGCGAGTCGCCGAGTTGGAGGGCGTCGTCCGGCAACTCATCGCCGACCACACGGCATACGGCCTCTTGCAAACAACTTAGGAGGAACAATGCAAGACGAACCAGCCAACATGTCCTTATCCAGTAGCGAGCGCTCCTATGGCGGAGTCTGCCCGGCCAGTGCCGTTCTCTAAACCCCTTGCGCCTTCGCCTAAAGCGCCTACCGTTGGTGCATTATGCCGTAATCCGTTAGCGGTCGTCGGTCGTCGGTCGTCAGTCGTCGGTCCTCCACACACTACCCAACGACATCAATAGGAGCAACATCATGCTTGCGCGATTAAAACTAACCGACAATTCACTGCTCGCCCCCTTCGCGGCGCGCCTCAGCCCGCACACAGCCCTCATTGAAGAGACCGCCCGGCGGCACCGCTTGGACCCTTACGTCGTCGCGGCTATCATCCTCGTGGAGAGTGGTGGAAGAACCGAAGTGGTCAATGACTTCCACGCCGTTG
>DASVVH010000504.1:0-4254 GCA_036386615.1 Ardenticatenaceae bacterium | reverse complement strand
CATGCGTTACAAACTACTGGGAAAGAGCGGCCTTCGCGTCTCCGAACTCTGCCTCGGCACCATGACCTTTGGCGAGGATTGGGGCTGGGGCGCGTCCAACGAGGAGAGCCGCAAAATGTGGGACGCCTTCGCCGAGGCGGGCGGCAACTTCGTAGACACCTCCGTCAACTACACCAACGGCACCAGCGAGAGCTTCGTGGGCGAATTCCTCGCCTCTGACCGCGACCACTTCGTTGTGGCGACCAAATACTCCCTATCCACGCGCCGCGACGACCCCAACTTCGGCGGCAACCACCGCAAGAACCTCGTCCTCTCGCTGGAAAAGAGCCTCAAGCGGCTCGGCACCGATTACATTGACCTCTACTGGCTGCACATGTGGGATTTCACCACCCCTATTGAGGAAATCATGCGCGCCCTGGAAGATATGGTCCGTGCAGGCAAGGTGCTTCATCTCGGCATCTCCGATTCGCCCTCCTGGGTCGCCGCGCAGGCGAACACCATCGCAACCCTGCGCGGCTGGTCCCCCTTCGTCGCCTTGCAGGTGCCCTACAGCCTCGCCTCGCGGGACGTGGAGCGCGACCTCCTGCCGATGGCCCGCGCCTTCGAGATGGCCGTCACCCCCTGGGCCATCATGGGCGGCGGCGTGCTCACGGGCAAGTACAACACCGACAACGGGGAGCCGACCCGCTATGACCGCGAGGGCGTCGGTCCCAAAGGCCGCACCCTCGCCGAAGAGGTGATGCAGGTCGCAGGGGAAGTTGGGCGCACCCCGGCTCAGGTCGCCATCAACTGGGTGCGGCAGCAGCAGGAGCGCGGCCTGATTATCCCCATCCTCGGCGCGCGAACCGAGGCCCAACTCAGGGACAACCTTGCCTCCGTCGAGTGGGAACTGACGCCGGAGCAGTTGCAGCGGCTCGACGCCGCCAACCCCTCCACCCCCGGCTTTCCCATCTCCTTCCTCACCTCCGACGACGTGCGCGACCTCGTCTTCGGCGACACCTTTGCCCTCCTGGACACCCTCCGCCACTAACAGGAGCGCCCCGCGATGCGGGGCCTCCCCTTCCAGCGCCGTGTCAAAGACCTACTACTGCAACTCGGCCAAATAACTTTATGTCAACAAATGCCAACATCTATCGCCTCTAAATGTTGGCATTTGTTGGCTTTGCTTCACATAACGTCTCCTCGGCACCCCACCCCTGCTTCCCTCCCATTTCCCATTCGCTGAACCCCTCCCCCTCCCATACAATCCGTCTGCCATCGTTCCGCTCTCTCCAACAGAGCCACCTTGGACCTGACCGACCTTACCATTACCTGGGACTGACACCTGCGCCTACCCTCCCCATGACTCACAACGGAGGCACCTGGGTTGCTGTGGTCTATCCAAACCTATCAGGGTCTACGCCGTTGCCGTGAGCGGTCGTCGGTCGTCCGTCGTCCGTCGTCGGTCATCGCCCCATCCTCAACGGCGTAACGTCTACCACCATACAGGAGAGATAGATGAGCTACACGCAGCAATACCCGCGCATCGAAGGCGTTGACACACCCGACTGGGTGAAGGACGCTGTCTTCTACCAGATTTTCCCCGACCGCTTCGCCAAGAGCGACCGCGTCGAGAAGCCGAGCAACCTTCAACCCTGGGGGTCACAGCCAACCGTCGAAGGCTACCAGGGCGGCGACCTCATTGGCGTCGTCGAGCGCCTGGACTATCTTCAGGAGTTGGGCGTCAACGCTATCTACTTTACCCCCGTGTTCCAGTCAGCCAGCAATCACCGCTACCACACCCACGATTACGAGAAGGTAGACCCGATGCTCGGCGGCAACGAGGCCCTGCGCGAACTCGTCGAGGCCGCCCACGCCCGCAACATCCGCGTCGTTCTGGATGGGGTCTTCAATCACGCCAGCCGGGGCTTCTTCCAGTTCAACGACATCCTGGAGCACGGGCCTCACTCCGCCTACATTGACTGGTTCACCGTCACCGACTGGCCCTTGTATCCCTACGATGGGAACCACCCCGCGAACTACCTTGCCTGGGTGGGCAACCGCGCCCTGCCCAAGCTCAACACTGACAACCCACAGGTGCGCGAGTACATCATGCGAATCGCGGAGTTCTGGCTTCGCGAGTACGACATTGACGGCTGGCGGCTGGACGTGCCCGCCGAAGTCACGACGCCCGGCTTCTGGGAGGAGTTCCGCCAGCGCGTGAGGGCCGTCAGGCCCGACGCCTACATCGTCGGCGAGATATGGCGTGATGCCCCTGAGTGGCTACAGGGGGACCGCTTCGACGCCACCATGAACTACGTCTTCACCTCCTCCATCATCGCCTTCGCGGCGGGCGACCGTGTAACGCCGCCCCTGATTCAGGGCCGCTCCTACGACCCCTACCCCGGCATTGACGCCCCGGAGTTCGGCAGGCGCATCGAGCGGCTGCTGAACCTCTACGACTGGCGCGTGACGCAGGTTCAACTCAACCTGCTCGACAGCCACGACACGGCGCGGCTCCTCAGCATCGCGCATGGGGACAAAGCAACCGTCCGGCTGGCGACCCTCTTCCAGATGTGCTATCCCGGCGCGCCCTCCATCTACTACGGCGACGAGATTGCCATACGAGGCACGGAGCAGTACGACGAGCCGCACCACGACCCCGACGCGCGCTGGGCCTTCCCCTGGGACGACCCCGACAGTTGGGACACGGAGATGCTGGACTACTTCAAGCGCGCCATTGCCCTGCGCCACGCGCGCCCCGTGCTGCGGCACGGCGGCTACCAGCAACTCTACGCCGAAGGCCAGTGCTACGCCTTCGCACGGCAGGATGGCACCGAAACGCTACTCATCGCCCTGAACGCGGGCGAGGAGCCGCGCGACATTCAGTTCGCGCTGGACGCCCCACTTCAGGAGGGAGTCTCCTTGAAACGGCTCTTCGGCGCAGGCGAGGGGCGCGTCTCCGGCGAGGGGCAGGTCCAGGTCTCGCTGCCCGCCCGCGAGGGTGTCGTGCTGGCCCTCACCCGCTAGCCCGAACTGTCCCGCCGAACAGCCCGCGCCTGTCCCAAAGAGCGATGCGCCGGGCGACCCTCCCTGGTACAATAGAGTGCAAGAACAACGCCGAGGCTCCCATCAATGGGAGCCTCGGCGTACCAGCCAACAGGAGCGAAAATGGCAGTCCTCGGAGCGGGAACAAGCATCAACACCGCCCTGCTGACCTGGGAAGGCGTCACCGCGCATCCCCATCAGTTTGGCGGCACCGAGTACCGCCTCGGCAAGCGCGAAATCGGCCACATTCACGGAGATTCCCTCGTGGACATCCCCTTGCCTCGCCGTGTGCGCGATGAGGTCGTGGCCGACGGACGCGCCCAACCCCATCACGTCCTCCCAACGAGCGGTTGGATTAGCTTCTACTTGCAGGAGCCGGAAGACGTGGGCCACGCCATCAGCCTCTTCCAACTCTCGTTCGACCTTGCCACGAAGAAGCACCAGCCAGCCGCGAACGAGGAGCCGTAGACGGTAGACCTACTGCATTACGAGAATAGCTCATCGAGACTCCTCATAGGGGCCACGCCTAACACCTCGCTACAGCCATGTCATTCCAAATAGACCAAAGCGCGCGCGCTTCAGCCGGACAGAAACAAGGGCAGCCGTTCAGTGGGGGGTTACTGTGGGGCGGCAAACAGACCACTCCCCCCTATCATGCCGAACGTGGTGAAGCATCCACCCAGCACGCCACACCTACCAGGAAGACGGCATACACCACATCCTGTTCTCGCCAGACTCTGAGACTTGTGTCTCAGGAACGAACGTGAGATACGGTCCAGCTTCCCGTGTGCCCAGCGGGGAGGGGAAGAACCTTCTCACGTACGGGGTCCAGGTCGCGAGGAATCCCACGTTCTCCACTCAAATCCGCCCGCCAGCGCGCACATGTAATCATCTTCGGGGCTGCAAGCCCGCATCCTGATGCTTGCCGTGAGCGGTAGTCGCTCTGCGAGGAGCGACTATAATCCCTCCACATCACAGACAACCGGGAGACTCACCATGAAGATTGCAGTGGGAAGCGATGAGGCCAACGAACTTACGTCGGCGCTCGTCGGGGAGTTGGAGAAACGCGGCCATGAGGTCGTCCCTTTTGGCCCGCTCGCAGAGGATGACGCCGAGGTAGATTGGCCGCTCGTGTGCAGCCACGTCGCCGAGAGCGTAGCCGAGGGGAATGCCGAAGAGGGAATCGTCTGCTGCTGGACGGGTACGGGCGCAAGCATCGCCGCCAAC
>DASVVH010000503.1:0-4417 GCA_036386615.1 Ardenticatenaceae bacterium | reverse complement strand
CCGCTCTGCCGAACCACCCCTTGAGGAGATAAGCGCTGTCGCACTGTGGAATATGATAGCGTAACAAGCCGTGAGAGGCGTCAGCCTTACTGTCTATTATGGGCTGGGGCGTTGTGCATAAAGTTGGCTGCGCTAAATGGCGTAGCTGCGGCAGGACAAGAGGGAGAGAGAAGGCGAGTGCCGCAGTCGGGCGTCGTTCAGGAGCGGGTCGAGAGTGGTCCTATCAAAGCAGCACATATCTACCGCGACATGGCACTTTAGGTAGCTTCCGACCATCACAGCAGTCATCCGCCACGCTAAACGAGGTCGCGGACGAGGTCGCTGACGGAGATGCCGTAGTGGACGCGGTTGATAACCTCGGCGAGCAGCCCGGCGACTGATACCACCTCCAGCCCGTCCGCGCCGCGCGGCACGGGAATGGTATCGGTGACGATGGTCCGCTCGATGGGACTAGCGTGTAGGCGCTCGACGGCCCCTTCCGAGAAGACGCCGTGCGTGGCAACGGCAAAGACCCGCGTCGCTCCATGTTCGAGGAGCGAATCGGCGGCGGCTATGAGCGTGTTGCCTGTCGAGATAAGGTCATCCACGAGCACAGCGCATTTGCCCTCCACCTCGCCGATGAGGCCCTCAATCTCCACCTCGTCGGGGCGAGGACGGTCCTTGAACATCACCGCCAGGGGCACGCTATCCAGCATCTGCCGGAAGCGGTCAGCGCGGCGCACTGCGCCCACGTCCGGGGCGACGATGACCAGTTCAGAAAGCTGCATCTTGGCGATGTGGCGCACGAGAATCGGCCCCGCCGAGAGATGGTCTACCGGAATGTCGAAGAAGCCTTCGATGCTGGGCGCGGAGAGGTCCATCGCCAGGATGCGATCAGCCCCTGCCTCGGTCAGGAGATTGGCGACGAGCTTCGCGCTAATCGGTTCGCGCCCATGCGTCTTCTTGTCCTGGCGGGCATAGCCGTAGTAGGGCACGACGGCGGTGATGCGGCCCGCCGACGCGCGGCGCGCGGCGTCCACCATCACGAGGAGTTCCATCAGGTGCTGGTTGACGGGCGGCGAGGTAGGCTGAATCAGGAAGACATCCACACCGCGAACGTCATCCCTGATTTGGACGTGGCTCTCACCGTCGCGGAACTGGCGCACGACTATCTCACCTAGAGGGCGCTTGAGGTTGTGGGCGACGTTCTCGGCGAGTGCCGGGTGGGCATTACCGGAGAAGATAGCGAGGCGGTCAAACTGAGGCATCGGTGTCTCCCCGTTTTGGCATGGAGGGTCGGCGGCACCTATGGTATCACACCCGCAGAAAAACCAACATTCCGCCCCATGCAATTGATGGCAGACCTCGGCAAAGAAGCCAGAAACTACATGGTGAACTTTATGTCACAGAAAGGTGTATAAAGACGAGAAGAGAAGCACGACAGGAGAAGCAACCTTGACCCCACTAGAATCCCTCGTCGCGGCGGAGCGCGCCTTCGCCGACGCATCCCGCGCGATGGGAACCCACGCTGCCTTTCTCGCCTTCCTCGGCGATGACGCCGTTCTGTTCCGGCCCCTCGCTGTCCCCGGCAGGCAGTGGATGCTGGACCACCCGCCCCCGCCCGAAGCTACAGGTGGACTACTCAGTTGGTACCCCATCTACGCCGACATCTCGCGGGCGCGCGACCTGGGATACACCACCGGCCCCTGGGAGTTCCGGCGCGCCCCCTCCGATGCGGAGCCGCTAGGCACGGGCCACTACGTCTCCGCCTGGAAGCGACAGCCGGACGGAGTGTGGAAGGTGTGGCTGGACGTGGGTATCTCATGCCCACCCCCCGAAACGCCGCATCCACAATGGGAGGCCACGCCGGAAGAGGGCGCGCCTTCCAGCGAATCCAACGACGAGTTTGATGTGGGGGCTGAACGAAACCACTTGCTCGAAGCAGACCGCGCCTTTGCCGCAGCCTCGGCGCAAGACACGGTGGACGCCTACCGTGCCTATCTGGCAGATGATGCGCGGCTCTACCGCATGACGCATCCGCCATTGACTGGCAGGGAAGCACGCGAGGCATTCTTAAGCGGGCAGGCGGCACACCTGACGTGGGAACCGACGGAGACCGAGGTGGCCCGCTCTGGCGATCTGGGCATCACCTACGGCGTCGCGCAACTCTACGGGGAGGGCGCGCCGCCGGAAACGCAGGCGTATGCGCGCTTCTGGCGCAGGCTGCCGAATGATGGCACTTGGAAGGTCGTGCTGGACATCACAAATCCGGTTCCGCCTGCTCCCCCAGCCGAGTAGCGGCGAGGGCCTGCCGCACCGCCTCTTCAGCGCTATCAACAGCAGGAAGCTCGGCGGGACGGCCCTGCGGGTCGGTGAGAGACCAGGAGCCTAGGAGGACGACGGGACGGCCAATCTTGCGGGCCAGCGCAATCTCCGAAAGGGTGCCCCACTCGCCACCCACAGCGATTACCGCATCGGCATTGCGGACCACGAGGAGATTGCGCGCCTCGCCCAGCCCGGTTGCGATGGCAACTTCAATCCAAGGGTTAGCCGCGCCTAAATCCTCGCCAGGAAGCAAGCCAATGGTGCGCCCGCCCGCCTCACGCGCGCCCCGGCTGGCCGCCTCCATTACCCCGCCCCCACCGCCGCAGACCAGCCACGCCCCCGCCTCCGCGATAGTTCGCCCCACCGCCTCGGCCTTCGCGGCTGTCTCCTCGTCGCACTGACCCGCTCCAACAACGGCAACACGGAGCGGCCTACTCGAAGCTGTCATCGTCGGGCACATCCTCCCACTCGTCCTCTGCCAGCGGTGGGGCTTGCCCCAAAATCGAGTTGCCTAGGCGCATGTACTGCGGCGATTCGCCGGGTGTGAGGAGAGAGCGAATGAGGGCAACGGCACTAACCGTAAAGGGCGGCACCTCTGGTAGTTCGACCACGCCGATGAGATTGCCCACCGCGCTCTGTTGCTCCGCCGACCACGAGCGGGGCACGCGGGCGAGCGTCAGGTGTGGGTGAAACTCGCCTCGTTCCGGCTTGATGCCCAGCCGCTTTAGCGCCACTTCGACCCCATTGAAGAGGCGCTGAAACGGCCTTTCCCCTTCCTGCACGCCCAACCAGATATTATTAGGGCGATTGACGTTCGGGAAGGCTCCTAAGAGGCCGAGCCGGACGGTGAATGGCTCCATTCGCTCCGCCACGCCATCCAGTGCCTCCACGATGGCGGGAAGCTGCGGGATAGGCGTCTCGCCAAGGAACTTTAAAGTGATGTGCGAATCGTCAGGCTCGACCCAGCGCAGACCCCGCATCGCGGCGTGGGCTTGTAGCGCGTCCTGCACCTGCCACACCGCCTCGCTCACCTCTTCGGGTATCTGAACCGCCACGAAGGCGCGAACGGTACTGTCACTCATTACTCCTCCTCCACACGCGCTCGGCGTATCCCTCTCCCCCGACCGCCCCTTGAGCGATAGCGCGAACGCGGCGCTGCATCTCCTCTTCGGTACGATAGAGCACCGGAATTTGGGTCTGGTAGTAGGCCATCGCCGCCAGCTTCGCCTGTAGGGCCTCCTCGGAGATGGGCGTTGCCTCCATCTGCCAGTTCAGCTTCTCGGCCAGGGCCGCTTCCAGCGCGCCGGGCGATTCGATGTAGGGCAACTCTTCGTAGAAAGCCACCTCTCGGCCCTCGTTCAGCAAGGAGAGGCCGACCGCGTGACTCAGGAGGTGGTCTACATGATGGCCCGCGCCGAGCGGAGCGAGGATGGTAGCCTGCATGGGCAGATAGGCGCGCACCATATCGGCGAGGGTGACGGCGTAGGTCGCCTCGTCAGGGTGAACCTCTCCGAAGATTGCCTCTTCCGTGTCGTAGAGGACCTGCCCCGCCGTGCCCAGGCGGTAGACAGCGTCGGGCGCGTCAAGATGATGAAAGTTGTAACAGCCCAACCGCGTCAGCGCGGCTACGTCCTCGGCCCGCCGTAGGCGGTTCGGGTCCGGTGGGCTGCCCCACATCGCGTGTTGCACCTGCGCGAAGGGTGGCGGTTCGCCTAACGGTGGCCCCGCGAAGAGTGTGAGGACGTGAACAATGCCGCCCTGCCTGCGCGTCTCCCAGATCTGTCCCCCGCAGGAAAGCACGGCATCGTCAAAGTGCGGCGAAAGAATGACCAATGTATCCATACGGCGGATGATACTGGGAGAAGGCGGAATGCGGAAGTAGGAATGCGGAATGTGGACTGGAACGACAGACACCACGTTTTCACATTATGTCAATTAAGGCTTACATGTACGACCTTCAATGTAAGCTTTTGTCTAGCCACCTATCAGTTTGAAAAATAAGGGAGAGGTTGGAGGTGAAGGGGCAGACCGAGGCGTAAACAGTGCTGCCACCAATCCCAACCGAGGCGGAAGTAGCTCTTGTCGCGGCGCTCCTTACGGTCAATAAGATGAC
>DASVVH010000502.1:0-4369 GCA_036386615.1 Ardenticatenaceae bacterium | reverse complement strand
AATGACTGCTCGATTATCATTCGTCCTTCATCTTTAGTCATTGGTCTGGCTAGCGGGCAGGTTGCTTGGCGGGCTGCTTGCGGGCACGGGCCTTGTTCTCGTCCTCGGCCCAGTGGCAGTTCTTGTACTTCTTGCCGCTGCCACAGTGGCAGGGGTCGTTGCGGCCAGGGCGGGACTTGGATTTGATGGGCTGCGGCGCGCTGGCTGCCGCGCCCGCGTCGGAGCGGTTTAGCTGCATCTCGCGCTGCTCGAACTTCTGCTGGACTATTTGAGAAGAGACAGAGAAGATGTTGTTGACCATCGTCTCCTCGATGTTGCCAATGAGTTCGCCCCAGAGCGCCGACGCCTCGGTTTTGTAGGCGGCGAGGGGGTCCTGCTGGGCGATGGCACGGAGGCCGATGCCCTGGCGCAGGTGGTCCAACTCGGTGAGGTGGCGAATCCAGTGGCGGTCCACGATGTCGAGCATCAGTTGGCGCTCAATGTCGCGCAGTTGCTCGGAACCGATAGCCTCCTCGCGCTCGTCGTAGAGCCGCCGCATCTCCTCAATCAGCTCCTCCACAATCTCGTCGGGGTCCATCTGCGCCCACCGGCTCGTGTCGTAGTCCTCCGAGATGGGGATGATGTGGCGCACAGCGCTCAAGACGATGTGGTAATCGGGCGCGCGACCATACTCGTCGGGCTGGAGCAGCCCCTCGACGTTCTTCTGGATGGCCGCTTCGAGCATCCGCTCGATGTCGGGGCGCAGGTTCTCCGTGTCGAGCACCTCGGTGCGCTGGCCGTAGATGACCTCGCGCTGCTTGTTCACCACGTCGTCATATTCGAGGACGCGCTTGCGAACGTCGAAGTTGTGGCCCTCGACCTTGACCTGAGCGTTCTCGACGGCCTTGGAGACCATGCCATGCTCGATGGGAATGTCGTCTTCGAGTCCGAGGCGGTCCATGATGCCAATGAGGTTGGCCCCTGCGAAGCGGCGCATCAGGTCGTCTTCGAGCGAGAGGTAGAAGCGGGTGGAGCCGGGGTCGCCCTGACGGCCAGCACGCCCGCGAAGCTGGTTGTCAATGCGGCGGGCGTCATGGCGCTCGGTGCCGATGATGTGCAGGCCACCTAGCTCGCGGATTCTCTCGCCGTCCTTCTTGGCAGTGGCGCGGGCCTTCGTCAGTTCGGCCTCCCACTCTTCGGGCGGAACCTCGGTGAGGTCGGGGTAGCGCTTGCGAAGCTCGCGGCGGGCGATGCCTTCGGGGTTGCCGCCGAGGATGATGTCCACGCCACGACCCGCCATGTTGGTGGCGATGGTGACGGCTTTGGGACGGCCCGCCTGGGCGATGATTTCAGCCTCGCGCTCGTGGTACTTGGCGTTCAAGACCTCGTGCGGGATGCCCGCGCGCTTTAACATGTTGCTCAGGAGTTCGGAGCGTTCGATGCTGGCGGTACCGACGAGGACCGGGCGGCCAAGCTGGTGCATCTCCTCTATCTCGGCGATGACCGCGCGGTACTTGCTCATCTCGTTCTTGTAAATCTGGTCGGCGGTGTCCTCGCGCACGACGGGGCGGTGCGTGGGGATGGCGACGACGGAGAGGCCATAAATCTTGGCGAACTCTTCTTCCTCGGTGACGGCGGTACCCGTCATACCCGCGAGCTTGTCATACATGCGGAAGAAGTTCTGGAAGGTGATGGTGGCGAGGGTCATGTTCTCGCGCTGAACGGTGACGCCTTCCTTGGCCTCGATGGCCTGGTGCAGCCCCTCGGAGAAGCGGCGGCCAAACATCATGCGGCCCGTGAACTCGTCTACGATGATGACCTCGCCCGTCTCGCTGACAACGTAGTCCCGGTCCTTCTGGTAGATGCCGTGCGCGCGGACGGCGTTGTCGAGGAAGTGGGTCATCTGGAAGTTGGCGGGGTCGTAGAGGTTCTCGACGCCCAGAGCACGCTCGGCGCGCTCGATGCCGCTTTCGAGGACGGTGGTGACGCGGTTCTTCTCGTCCACTACGAACTGGTAGCGGTTGATTTCGTCCTCGGCGTCCTCATCGCCCTGGTCGGCACGCTTGCGGAGGTCGTCGTAGATGCGCTGGTCCATGCCCTTAAAGGAGCGGACGATGCTCGCCAGCTTGCCGTATAGCTCGCTCGGCTCTTCGGCGGGGCCGGAGATGATGAGCGGGGTGCGGGCCTCATCAATGAGGATGTTGTCTACCTCGTCCACGATGGCGTAGCGAAGCTCGCGCTGGACGCGGTTGCGGCGGGAGCGGGCCATGTTGTCGCGCAGGTAATCGAAGCCGAACTCATTGTTGGTGCCGTAGGTGATGTCGGCCTGGTACGCCTCGGCGCGCGGGACGGGGCGCAGGTGCTGGTAGCGGTCGTCGTCGGACTGGTAGTCGGGGTCGAAGAGGAAGGCGGGCTGGAAGACGCCATCGCCGCCCTGGCTCTGGATGACGGCGACGCTGACGCCGAGCGCGTGATAGATAGGCCCCATGAGTTGGGTGCCGACCTTGGAGAGGTAGTCGTTGGGCGTGATGAGGTGGGCACCCCGCCCCTCCAGGCTGTTGAGGTATAGAGCGAGGGAGGCGACAAGGGTCTTGCCCTCGCCAGTCTTCTGCTCCGCGATTTTGCCCTGGTGGAGGACCATACCGCCGATAAGCTGCACGTCATAGGGACGCATACCGACGTTGCGGCGGGCGGCCTCGCGGACGGCGGCGAAGGCTTCGGGCAGCAGGTCGTCCAGGGTCTCGCCCGCCTCCATGCGCTCGCGGAACTCATCAGTTTTGGCGCGGAGTTGGGCGTCGGTGAGCTTTTCAACGGTAGGCTCCAGGGCGTTGATTTCGGCAACGATGGGCTGGAGCTTCTTGAGAGCTTTTTCGGTAGGGTCGCCCACGAGGGCGTTGAGTAGTCGTTTAAACATTCGGGCTTTCTCCTCAATTCGTGCGCGAATTATAGCATAGGCTGCGAGAAAGTGTAGGCAAGGGGCAGATGGTCCCGACGCAGGGCGCGGTGCCGAATACCCCCACATTCCCCCACATCTGAACTGTTTCGAGGCTCCACCTTTGCAAGGGCCGGGGCGGGGCCGCGCAGGTTCCGGTATGCATCACGACATCGCTTTTGTTTACATTCGCGCTTTGCCGGGCGTGTTTGGGCGCGGGTGACGGGTTTTCGGGCCAGCTTTGGCTTACATTTGCGCGCTGAAAAGCAGGGCGAAGCTGGCGGCGGCGGGTCGCGTTCAGAGTAAAACGGGGCGACTGCGCCAGAAAACATGTACATTTCTTTACATCGAAATTTTGCATGTCATGAAGAAGCAAGGGGGACGAGGGAGAGAAAGTGGCGATGGAGAACGGCTTCACCACAGAGGCACCGGGGGTCCAGGGTACGGTCACACCAACAGTAGGCGCTTCGGGCGAGAACGTTACAAAAGGATACATAGGTAACTCCTCAAAGGAAAACGAAATTGTATTCTACGGAGATTATATAGGAAAACGAGAGTGAAGTAAAGAGCCAAACGGGCCTCGTGAGGAATTCGTGATAGGACTTTGAGGGGGTTGGTTCGCGGCGCGTGAGGCGTATAATGAGTTAGATTGGCTAAGAAATGCAAGGTTTGGCTGCCATTCTGGTCATCCCAGCCTACAACGAGGAGCAGGAATGAAGATTTGGGGACGGTCACTGAGGACGGGTATAGCGGCGTGGCTGGCGGGGGTGGCGGTGCTGACGGTGCCGCTGCTGGCGGCTGCGGGCACGGGGGTCTTCGAGCCGCACCCTACGACGCCCAGCTTCGGGACGGGGAATAGCATTGGAGTGTTACTGGGGGATCTGGATGGCGACGGGGATATGGATGCCGTTGTCGCCAATTCTGGTACCAATGAGGGGGATGAAGCCAACACTGTATGGCTGAACGATGGCGTGGGCAACTTTGGCCCGCACCCGACGACGCCGGGTTTCGCGATAGAGCCTCATTTCAAGGCGGCGCTGGGCGACCTGGACGGGGACGCGGACCTGGATGTTGTCGCCGCCGATGTTGAGGGGGAGAGAGCGACGGTGTGGCTGAACGATGGCGCGGGCAACTTCAGCGCCCACCCCACCGCTCCACATTTCGTGACGGGGCCAAACTTCGGTGTGACGCTGGGCGATCTGGATGGGGATGGCGACCTCGATGTCATCACGCCCCTCGCATCCGACCAGCCGGAGATGGTGTGGCTGAATGATGGAGACGGCAGCTTCAGTGCTCATCCAACTACGCCCAGCTTTGGCGCGGGAGATAGTTTCGCGGCTACGTTGGGAGATGTGGATGGGGACGGAGACCTGGACGCTGTGGTGGCTAACCGGGCGGCACAGGCAGAGACAGTGTGGCTTAACGATGGCGCGGGGAATTTCAGTGCTCATCCAGAGA
>DASVVH010000501.1:0-2836 GCA_036386615.1 Ardenticatenaceae bacterium | reverse complement strand
GATATGCCTCAGGAAAGTAGTCAAGCGCGTCGCGCAGAAAACTGGCGCGCTGCCCGGCGCTTACGGGCTGGCCGAAGCCCGACGGGTCAATCGAGTAGCCGAACTCGGTCGCCCACAGTGCCCGGTCCTCAAGTCCATAATCGTCCAATAGTGATTGAACCGCTTGCAGGCGGTTCAGGTTCAGCCCCCCGTTGGCGCTCGCGGGCGCGTCTGGCGCGAGTCCGAAGGGGTAGGGGTGGACGGCGAGCACGTCGAAGAACTCGCCCGCGCCACCCGTCAAGAGAGCATCTAGGTAGCGCAGGTCATCCATCGCCACCGCGTCGTCGCGCGTGGTGGGGGCCAGTGCCCCGGCGGCGACGAGCGCGGTGGGGTCTGCGGCGCGAATGACGGGCGCGGTCAGGCGAAGCATTTCCAGGTACGCCGCCGGGTCCGGTGCGTTGCCGCCCCAATCCAGCGCCAGGTTCGGCTCGTTCCAGAGGACGTAGCCACGCGCCTTGCCCCGGTATCGCTCCGCCACGCGCCGCGCGAAATCGGCAAAATCGTTCCAGTCGTCGGGCACGGGGTTCAGAGATTGCGCCGAGGCACTGCCCTCTTCCGCCGCCCATTGGGGCGACTGGTCCAGCCGGATGACCAACTCCAGCCCATAATACTGCGCCGCGTTCACCCACAGGTCCGTCTGCTCCCAGTGCCACTCGTCAGGGTTCGGCTCGATTTCGCGCCAGGGAAAGACCACCACCACACCCTCGAAGCCACGCTCCGACGCCACGCGAAACAACTCGTCACTGGGGTTCAGCAGGTGGGCATAGACGCCGAACTCGCCAGCTTCCGCGCGCGGCTGGCTTCCCGCGTCCTCGGTTGAGGGTGGCATACTCGTCGCGGTGCTCATGTCTGACTCACTGTCCGCACCTTCCAGACCATTGAGGAGCCACAGGCCATCGTCAGTTGCCACCCAGACACCTTCGGGGCTGGGCACAATGGCCGTGACCGTGCGGTTTCCCAGCGCCTCTACTTTTGACCACGCCTTGCCGTCGGGCGAGAGGTAGAGGCCATAGAACTTCGTCCCGGCCAGCAGAGCACCCCCTTGTTCATCCGCGCGGGCAAGGGCGCTGACTGTGAGGTTTCGTAGCGCCGTCGGCTCCACGCTCTGCCCGCCGTCGCCGCTCCGGTAGAGTCCGCGTGTGGCTCCAATCCATAGCGGTTCCGCTTCCTGCGTGTTGGGCAGGAGCGCGAGCACGGTCTGGTCTGCCAGTTCGGGGGCGATGCGCTGCCACGTTGGGTTGCTCGTGGTGCGCGTAACCAGGCCATCCGTCGAGCCTGCCCACAGGCGGCCCGGCTCGTCAGGGTCGAAGGCCAGTGTGAACATCTGCGTCACGAGGTCCAGCCCCTCCCAACGCGCCCGCCAGCCTCTGCCGTCCTCGCGCCATTCGTAGAATCGCTCGTAGGCGACCCGCGCCCACAGGTGGTCCTCCTCCGCCGGGTCGGGGTAGAGGCCCGTGACGAAATCCAACTCCGTGCGCCGCTCGTAGATAGGGTGCCACCGCGCGCCGCCATCGCGCGTGCGCCAGACGCCCGCGCTGTCCGTGCCCGCCCACGCGCCCTGTGGGTCGTGCGGGTCGGCGGCCAGCGAGACGACAGCCGCGCCGTCCCCGAAACTCTCTCTCTGCCAGCTTCGGCCCCCGTCAGTTGAACGGTAGAGGCCGTCGCGGTGGCCCGCCAGCAGCGTGCCATCGTCCAGCCGCGCCAGCGCCTCCACGTAGACACCGCCAATCCTTGTATCGCGCTGCCACGTTCCATCTTGCAGCCGCCACAAACCATCCTGCATCCCCGCGACGAGCCGCCCCTGCTCGTCACGCCCCAACTCCACGACGGGCAACTGCTGGTTAAGCCCCTGCCCGACCTCCTGCCATTCCGTCCCGTCGCGGCTGGACAGCACACGCCCGCCCGTCCCTATGAAAACCTGCTCCGCTTCCACGAGCAGGGCCGTCGGGCCGGGCGCGTCGAGTTGCGTCCAGGTGGCCCCGCCGTCGCTCGTCCGCCACAATCCGGCTCGTGCCCGCGCCCACGCCTCCCCCTCGCCAGCCATCACGAGGTCGGTGGCGTACCCCTGCGCGTCCCAAGGCACCTTTTGCCACGCCGCGCCGCCATCCCTGCTCTGCCAGACCCCGCCCCCGCTCGTCCCTATCAACAGCCAATCGCCGCGCGCCGCCACGCCCAACACCCCACCGACGAGGGCCGTCACCTCGGAGGGGAGCGGGAGGCTCTCCGCCGCGCCGCCCGCGACGCGCCACAGCCCCTCCTGCCCCATCGCCGCGTAGACAATTTCACCATCGGCGGCAAGCCCCAGCACCGACGTATCAGGCACATCCTCTACGCGCTGCCAGCCCGCGCCCTCGTCCCGCCAGAGGCCGGAGGCAGTTCCCGCCCACCGCGCCCCGCCCGCGCGGAGCAGCGCGAAGGTAGGCCCGGAGAACCCCTCGATAGGCTGCCACGAGTCGCCGCCGGGCGAATGCCACAGCCCCGCGCGGTCCAGCGTGCCGAGCCAGGCACCCTCGCCGTCCACCAGAAAACGGGTAACAGTGGCTAGCGCGGGAATGCCCTCGTCGCGCCGCTCGGCCAGCAGCGGCACGCGCGTTGGCGTGGGGGAAGGCGCAGGCGTGGGAACGGTTGGAGAAACGGGCGCGGCAGTTGGAGACGGTTCGGGAAGGGGTTGAGGCTGCTCCGGCTGGCAGGCAAGCAGCGAGACCAATATGCAGAGGCAGCAGAGAAAAACAGGGCGTCGCATCGCGCAGAAGAGTAGTCAGAGGGGTGGTGGAAAGCAAGAACTGGATATCTCATT
>DASVVH010000500.1:0-7190 GCA_036386615.1 Ardenticatenaceae bacterium | reverse complement strand
ACTGAGCGAGAAAACCTCCCCTCCAACATGAACAATCTACCCTCGCTAGTGGGGTGATGCGTGAGGTGGCGGGGTGTGGCGGTCATTTCAACCTGGGTGCTTCACACTATCCGAAGCACTGGCGGCACCAGCAAGAATAAGCGGTAACGGGTTCCATGCAGGCCCACGCTCCACCTCGTCCTCAGGGCCAGCGGGTTCCGTGCCGATGCGCGTCCCCGCGACGGCGAGGCCCAGCATCAACCAGTAGAGCGTGGCGAAGTGCGGGAATTCCACGTCGAAGAAATGATGGTCGAAGATGCCCGCGAAGAGCGCGCCCAGAATGGCGCTCGTCAAGCCCAGCACCAGAGGCTCCACACGCGGGTTCAGGCGGCGAATGACGCGCGCCACCGTCACGAAGAAGGCTGCGTTCAGCACCAAGTAGAGCGAGAGGCCCACCAGCCCCATCTGCTCCGTGATGAGCAGGTAGACGCTCGAAACGCCGATGTACAGGTCAATGTCCGGCGGCGCGGTGAAGCCGACGCCGAACCAGGGATAGCGCCGAATGAGCGTCAGCGCGTCCTTGTACTCCCCGAAGCGCATCTGCGTGGCAAGGTCGCGCCCTCTTAGCCCCTCGATGAAGTGACCAATGTAATCCTGCGCCTGCGGCAATAGGAGCAGCAGCATCGCCGCCCCAATCGCCCAGGGTATCAGGCGGCGGTAGCGCAGCAGCACCAGCGGCGTCAGCGCCACCACCAGCCCCAGCATCGAGCCGCGCGAGAAGGTGAGCGCCAGCGCCAGCACCATCGTCCCCGTCATCACCAGCGCCAGCCAGCGCGGGAAGAGGGGCCGCGCCGCCGCGATTTGCGGGGCCGTCACGGCGGTCAGCATAATCAGCATCCCGCCGAAAACGTTGGGGTCCACGCTCGTCGAAATAGCGCGCTGGTTGTTCGTGGGGTCGTCCAGAATGAAGCGCAGCACCCAGCCGCCCGGATAGTCGAAGACCGTCAGGCGGTTCAGCAGCGCGTTCGACACATCGTGCGGCAGAAAGTAGAGCACGATGCCGAGCGCCGCGCTGGCGAAGCCGCCGAGCATGATGACCGCCGCCAGCCCTTCCAGTTGCCGCCGCTCCCGAACGTGGTCCACCACGATAAAAAAGAGCAGCAGGGCCAGAATCAACTCCGCGAAGCGGCGCACCGTCTGCCTGTCGAGCGGCGCGTGGCCCAGCCCCATCACAAAGGCGGCGACGGCGACTACGAGGAAGACCAGCACCCAGACGCTCATCCTCGCGACCCGTATTCGCTCCGTCCGCCCTCCCATCAGCGACATGAACCAGACGAAGAAGGTGCCGCCGAGCGCCACGTCCAGAAAGGTCGGTTTGAACCCGATGCTCACGGGCAGCGCCGCGAAGGGCAGCAGAATCGCAATCGCCACCGTCCCGTAGAGGCCCCACTGCGGCGTGCGGAGCGCCAGCAGCCCCGCGCCAATGGCGAGCGGCAGCGCCACTGCCAGCACCGGATGCACCAGCGCCACCGCCGCCCCGCCCACCAGCGCCACGCCCAGCAGCGCCAGCGCCAGCAGCGCCCCCACGCGCCAATTCCCCACCACGAATGAACGCAGCAGGGAATGCTTCAACGCCTCTCGGCTGAAACTCACATTCTCAAACATAACACCGGCTACACGTTTTGGAGACTACATGCCAAACCGAATCGCTACTGCCGTTCGTCGTTAGCGGTCGTCAGTCGTCGGTCGTCGGTCGTCGCTCCCGCATCTCCCGCCACAGCACCACCAACTCCGCCAGAATCATCGCCGTCGCGCCCCAAACCTTGTGAGTGCCCACCAGGAAATAGGGCACGCGCCGCTCCTCGCCCCCGATGAAGCGCATCTCCTCGTGAATCGTTGTCGGGTCCGCCAGCAGGTCCATTGGGGCCTCGATGAGCGCCGCCACCTCCGCGTCATGGGGTTTGAAATCGGGGCGGCGGTGCGTCGCCGCGACCACAGGCGTCAGGCAAAAGTTGCTCGGCGGGATGTAGAGTTCCGACAGCGTGCCCAGAATGTCTAACTCCTCGCGGACGATGCCCAACTCCTCCCACGCCTCGCGTAGCGCCGCCTGCATCGCGTCCTCGCCGGGGTCAATCCGCCCGCCCGGCAGCGAAATCTGCCCCGCGTGCGTCCGCAACGACTCGCTCCGCACCGTCAGCACCAGATGTGCCTGCCCCTCGACAGGGTAGAGCAGCGCCAGCACCCCCCCCTCGCGGCAGCCCTCCGCCCGCGCCACCGCCACGACACGGTGGCCGGGGTTCTGCGGGGCCATCAGCATGTAGGCGTCGCGCCCCGGCAGCGGCTGCCCCAGCCGCTGCCGCAGATACGCCACCGACTGCTCGAAATCGCTATTCATTTTCAACCCAACCATCAACCATCTATCGTCTCTTCGGCTCCCTGCCTCAACAGCGACTCGATGCGCGTCACCACCATGTCCATCGCCACGCGGTTCTTTCCGCCGCGCGGAATGATAATGTCGGCGTGGCGCTTGGACGGCTCCACGAACTCCTCGTGCATCGGCTTCACGGTCCTCTGCCACTGCTCGATGATTGACTCCACCGTGCGCTGCCGCTCCTCAATGTCCCGTGTCAGGCGGCGAATAAAGCGCGTGTCGCCCTCCGTGTCCACGAAAAGCTTCACGTCGAACATCGCGCGAAGCTCCGGCTCCGCAAAGATGAGAATCCCCTCCACCAGAATCACAGGGCGCGGGTAAACGGACTCCGTCTCCTCCAGGCGGCAGTACGTCGTGAAATCGTAACAGGGTACGGGCACCGGAACACCGTCCTGTAGCATTCGCAGGTGCTCGATGAGCAGCGGGGTTTCCAGCCAGTTCGGGTGGTCGTAATTGATGCGGACGCGCTCCTCGAACGGCAGGTGCCCCGCGTCCCGGTAATAGCTGTCGTGCTGGAGATAGGCGATGCGGTCGTTGCCCACCCGCTCCCGGATGATGCGGCTCACCGTCGTCTTGCCACTCCCCGTGCCGCCAGCCACCCCCAAAATGACGGGCCTGGTCTTTTCAGCCAATCGTGCCCCCTGTAGGTCGAGAGAAAGGACGCGCAACTCGTGAATTATACCGTCCGAGGCCAAGCGCCAAAACCAGCCCAACCGCCGCGACCAACGCCCCCACCCGCGCCAGCCCATCGCCCGGCGCGAACCTCGCGCGCAGAATCACGTGGTGCTCCGCCCGCAGTCCGTCAAGCAGTGGCCTGCTGCTCACCTCAAGACTCTCCACGTCCACCGTCACTTCCGCCGTGGCACCGTCGCGCAGCGTAGCCGTTTGCGTGCCATCACCCCCGAGAAAAAGCGGCTCGGCCAACTCCGGCCCCTTCACCGTCGCCCCGTACCATCGCGGCCCAATCGTCCATCCGTTCTCCCGGTAGGGCCTCCCCTCCGAAATCTCGTACTCCCGGCCATCCGCCACCAGCCGCAGGGCCAGCGCGCGGCCCGGCCCATCCGGCGCGGGCGGCACCACGAACCGCGAGAAAACAACCGTTGGCCTCGCATCCTCGCCCAGCTTCAGCCCCGCCCCTGGCTCCAGAAACAACTCCCCCTCCCAGCCCCGCGACTGGTTCCACGCCCATCCGCTCCACGCCGCCAACACCCCCACCCACACCAGCACCCACCCTATACGAAAGTTCGTCCTTTGTCCTTCGTCCTTCGTCTTACCCGCCGCTTTCAGGCTACTCAGTAGCGCACTAAGCGCCCCCCACGCGACCAGCGCCCCCGCCACGTTCAGCCACAGCGCACTGCGCGCGTGGTGCTGCCACCCAGCCGCAGGATATTGAGCGTCGAACTGCGCGAGCGCCGTCAGGTCGCCATCCGGGCGCTGCGCCACAGTTGTAACGAGGAGCCACCCCAGCAGCAGCCCCGCCGCGCCCACGACCAGCGCTACCCGGCTCGCCCAGCCCCACCCGTCAGGCGACCCATTCCCTCTCATAATCCCTGGCTGATGAGCGCGGCGAACCCTATCCCCAGCAGGAAGATACACGCGCACAGCAGCACGAATAGGCCCGTATATGCCCCTGAAAGGATGCCGATAATTCGCCACGTCTCGTTGTTGAGCACTGGCTGCTCGTCGCCCTGCGGCGCTGCCAGCACTTGCGCCTCGTCCATACCCTCCGACGCCGCCAGCGCGATGTCCAGCCCCTCGTGCCGCACCCTCAGGTCGAAATAGAGCAGCCCATACACCCCATGACTCACCGGACCCACCAACAGGCCGAAGAGTGAGGTCAGAACCGTCTGCACGATGTAGAGCAGCGTCGGGTTCTCGGCCAACATGGCGAAGGCACCCGTCGCCGCCTGCGCTCCCGCCTGAATCGCGAGGCCCACCGCGAAGCCAAACAGAAACAGCGCGACGACGATCCCCATCACGCGCCAGATGCTGCGCTGGATGAGCATCCAGCTCCGCTTGATGGCGTCCATCCCCCGGCTCCCCTCGTACACCAGCACGAACGGCGCTAGACCGAACGCGAGGCCGAATATCGTGAGAATTGCCATTCCGACTGGGGCAAGAATCAACGTGAGCGTCAACAGGAGGGACAGCACTAGCCCTGCCAATCCAAGCACGAGCAGGGCTGGAACGTGACGCCTGACCCCTTGCAACATCTCTCTCAACGCCACTTCCCGCCCCTCCAGCATGAAGCCGCGCAGCGCGACTGCGATTCCCGCCGCCTGCAAGGGCAGGAAGAGGTAGGTCAATAGCCCCAGCAGATAGGTGCCGCCAAGCGCGCCGAGCGTGTTGACATAGTAAGAAGTCATCTCCTCAGGCGTGGTCCCAATTTCAAGTGCGGAGCCGGTGAGCGTGGACTCAAACGCGAAATACGAGAAGATGCTGTTGATCAACGTCAGCGGTACGGTAAACAGCGCCACGTAGGTCAGAAGCTGCAAAAAATGCGTGCGGTAGAAATAGATGGTCCGGTCCAGCAGCTTCCCGATGCCCATCGGCTGAAGCATCCCGGATAGACCAGCGCGGCTGTATTCAGGCGTCGCCGTAGCCAAGAGAACCCCTCCTCCTTGTAACATGCCCTGCGCGCACTCTAGCGGCGCGAATGCCGCTCCACCCCGAATCATTCGATGCGGTCGCGTCATTTTACGATTGAGACTCAAGGTAGGACAAACCAGGAGGCAGCTAACGAGATTCCGAGGAGGGTGCTGAACCTCCTCATTTTGCTAGTAAGGCTGGGAGCATCCTGTTGTCAGGCAATCCTTTCGCACTACTCAATGATTGAGCCGCAGGTCAGGTTGGCGATGGTGCCCGTCATTGCACTGGCCCAATCGGAGGCCATGAAGACCGCTGCATTGGCAACCTCGTCCAGGGTTGGCAGCCGTCCAAGAACCGTCCCGTTTTCCATGTAGGTTCGCATCTCAGTGGCGTCTTCAGGCCACGTCTCCGGCAGGGCATCAGGGCGCAGGCAGACGACGCGGATTCCCTGCGGGCCAAGCTCACCCGCCAGACTGCGAGAGAGTGCTTCGATGGCGGCACACGCGGTTGCGAAGCCTCCGGTCAAATGGTGCCTGCGGTCACGCCCCGATAGTACTGCCGCCGACGAAGAGAGGGTCAGGATGACGCCGGACCCCTGTCGCGCCATGTGCCGGGCCGCTGCCGTCGCCGTAAGGAAATGAGTCTTGACGCCCGTCAGGATAGGAAGCGTAAAGTCTTCGGCGGGCATCTGGACGAGCGGGGTTCCTTGCAGGTCTCCCCGAATCCAGATGGCATTGAAAGAGACATCAATCCTGCCTACCTTCTGTACAATCGCATCCAGATGCTGCTCGATGCCCTCTGGATCGAGGGCATCAACCTGAGCCGCCTCGGCTGCTCCTCCCGCGACGGCTATCTCCTCAGCCAGCGCTTCCAGCTTTGGCAGTGTGCGGCCAGCAAGGAAGACTCTCGCCCCCTCACGCGCGAAGGCACGGGCAACCGAACTGCCGATGCGTCCGCCTGCCCCATAGATGACGGCGTTCTTCTCCCTGAGCAGCATGTCTTCTCCTTGATTCGCTACGGATGCGGCTGATTCGTAATCGAGAAGATTAAAGCACACTCCCTGGACAGAATGGAACCAAAAAGGGGCCACCGTAGGCCCCCATAATCTCACATCCCTCGTTCACCTCAGTACGTGAACATGCGGTCATGTTCCAGCGACAGCCGCAGCAGCACCGTCGGCATGGCGAACTCGGCGGGCTTGCCTTCCAGGTCCGCCGCCGTCACCCCTCTCGCCTTGCCCGACATCCCCGACAGATAGAACCTGCCGCCACCCGCCGCAATCGCCTCGTAAAGCTCGCGCAGGTTTCCTGTTCCCAGCCCCGCCAGATTGTCCAGCACCGCGTCCCGCAGCAACTGAACCGCGTCTCCCGCCAGGAACAGCGAGACCGTGTGGCCCTCGTCTATCGCCGTTTTCGCCACCAGAAAGGCCAGCGCCGCGCGCGTCGGATGCTCAGGGCCATGCGTCGCGTGGACCAGTATCTTCGCCATCTGTGCCTCCTTTGGCTTACCTCAGATTTGAACCGTAACTGCCAATCCATTGTATCAAACAAGGAAGCCCGTCAAAAGGGCAGGCGTTACGTGGCTGAGAGTCGTTCATGGCTAGCATCGGCCAAAAGAGCTTACTACAATTGGCAGGGCTTTCATTGCCCGAGAATTGACCAGCCTGAATTCTCGCACATATAATAGTATTACTGGGTGTGCAGAATGACTACTTGATTCACTTCAGGTCTCTATTGCTAGAGAGGACGTTATGGGCGATAAAAAGCCTCAAGACCTTGAACAATATAAGGCCTGGTTGAAAGACAAGCATGAAATTGACAAGTTGTGGAGAGAAAGAAATCGTTATGAGCATATCTCAGAGAAAATCAAAGTCGACTTTGAGAGGTCGGAGTTCTGGCAATCACTGGTTGCAGCTTGCCCGAGCTTCGACCAGACATATCTTGCAAACACAGGTTATCGCCTATTCGTAGGCCCCGTTGGCCCACATCATGTCCCGCTTGTTTTTGTGAAACCCTTTGATTCATTCTTGTTAAAAACCTTCAGAAAGAACGTGCTTCTTAATCGTAACTGGCCTAACCCACCAGCAGATGGTTGGATTCTGCCCAATAACTGGTTTTCTAGAATTAATGATATTGTCAGAACTCTAATTGTTGTTAAGTACTTGGATGGAGTCGATTTTATATTGAATTTT
>DASVVH010000499.1:0-10849 GCA_036386615.1 Ardenticatenaceae bacterium | reverse complement strand
GGGGTAGTCGAAAAAGGTCACATCCGCCGCGCCCAGCCGCCGGGTCGCCTCGCGCTGCTCCTCGCGGCGCAGGCGTATCAGCTCGCGTGTCGAGATGCTGCGGTCATCGGAGCCTTTGGAGCCGTCCGTCACGAGCAGAACCTGCACCTCCGCGCCGCGCGCGGCGAGTTTGGCGATGGTGCCGCCCACGAAGAATTCGGGATCGTCGGGGTGGGCCATGATGACCATCGCGCGTTTGACGGGCGGCAAGCCCTGCTCGTCGAGTTCGTATCTATCGTCGGCCATTGTATCTATCCTCTTATCGGTAAAGCGATTGATAGGTCACGCCATCCGCCTGACTGTGATGGAGATGGTGTGCTGCGCGGAAGGCAAGTTGGCCGAGCACTGGGGCGTCACTGACAACATCGGGAAGTTGCAGCAACTCGGCGTCGTTCCGGCGGCTGGGTAGGAAACGCAAGGTGTTTCCTACCCTATACATCCTATCACCTGCCCGTCGGGGGTCAACTCGTCAGGCGGCGCTTCGGCCTGGAAGAGATTAAAGGCCTCCTCGCCTGTTGTGACGGGCACGCCTCCATCGTCGGGGGCAAGGGCCAGGAGCGGGCGGGGAGGATCGCTGCTCAGGCCCTCCACCAACAGCGTCTCGTCGCCGCGCGTCAGGCGATAGAGCAGGCGGTCGTTGGGGCACCAGTGCAGGCCGCTTACTATCCCGTCCAGGTAAAAGCGTTGCGGCGAGATGATGGTCTCTCTTATGGTCTGCAACATGTCAAAGCCCAGCAAGGCGTTGCTGAAGACCTCTCCCTGGCTCTCCACGCCGAGGGAGACGAGCAGGGTAGGAACGTCACCATGCCCCCAGACCATCTCGCCGTAGGCCGTCCCCTCCGGCGCGCGGTGGAGCAGGGTGTACCGCCCAAGTTCAACATCCAGAACCCACAGGACTATAGAATTTGGGGCCTCGCCGGGTGTCGTGAAGGCCAACCAGTCTCCATCCGGTGAGATGGTCCAGATTTTTGAGTCATCGGGGAGTGGGGAGACGAAATCGAGCAGGATGATGCCGCTTCCATCCAGCCCTCGGATGAGTTGGAACCACTGAAGCTCACCATTCTGGAGTTCCAGAAGGCGCTGGTCCCCCGCGAAGGCGTGCCCCATGAGGCGGCCCCACTGCTGCTCCGCGCGAACGGTACGCTCGACTGGCTCACCAAGTGTTCCGGGCAAGACGCCAGAGATGGTCCAGTGGGGGTCGTCTTTCTGCTGCGAGGCGTCATCCACGACGTAAAGCTGCTCGGCCCAGAAGAGGTGCCCGTCGCCCTCAAGGTTTACGGGGGCACGGTCATAATGATTGTGGGTGGCTAGGTACTGGTTGACGCTCGTGCCGCACTCGTCTTCGGTAAGCCACGCGAAACTCGCCTCGGCGGGGTGGACTTCGAGTTGCACACCCTGTGGAAGCGCGAGCAGAGTCGTCTCGTCACCCTGACTGTCGAGAGCGACGATTCGCGTGCTGTCTTCCTCCCGGCGGGCCACGAGGGTTTGCGCTCCGGGTGGCGCTGGTGGGTAGCTCAGAGAGGGCAGGCGCAGTTCCTCCACATCTAATTCTGTCGCCACCAATGCCGTCTCGTCCTGCGAGGCGCGGCGGAACCGTAGCTCCGTGCCCCGGCTCAGGCAGCGCGCGGGCAGAAGCAGGTCCGCCTCCCCAGTGACGGAGAGTTCCACCAGCCCACGCCCCTCGTCTACGGCTGCAAGGGCGCGAAATGGCTCTTCCTCCAGCACTGTGAGAAGGGTCGCGCTCCCCTGCTCGCCCGTCGCCTCGCGCGGACCTGTGCCCGCGCCGTGTTCAATCCACAGCCACGCCTCCTCCACGAGGCTGGGGAAAGGACGGCCAAAGGCTACCTCAAAGGCTGTTAGTGGGTTGTTGCTCTGCTCCAGGAGCATCCGAAAGCGGTCCAGCGCATCTATCCCGCCCATCTCGATGAGATAGTCTGAGAAGTGGCGCGGTATCGAGAGTTGCCGACCGTCCTCCATCGTGAGGGGAATAGCCGTATCGCGCCTGTTCATGATGAGGGCGCGGGCCTGCCGCCGCTCTTCCTCTGTCAGTAAAAGATGTCGTACCAGCGCATCGAGGAGCAGGGTGGCAACCGATTCATCGTCGGTGTCAGCAATTTCTCTGATGAGCGCCCGGCTCACCTGTTCCGCGAGGGCGTACTGGTAGGCGCGGGAAGGGGTGAGCGAGGCGGCTGCCTGCTCCTCCACTAGCAGGGGGCTGTTGAAGGCGAATTCATCGTCGCCTATGCGCGCAGACCTCGGCGTGTAGCCCGTCAGGTCAAAGGGCTGGACGCGGATGGTCAACGGCTCGTCGTCTTGCAGGTGCCACACCTCTGCGAGTTCGGCGCGGAACTTTTCAAGGAAGGTCAACAATTGTTCCGGCGGCATTGCTTCGGCGTCGCGCGAGGCCATCCAGAGGCTAAAGTGTTTGGAGTTGTATTCTTCCGGCTCACCCCACCAATCCGCCGGAATGGGCGTGCGGTGCCAGCCGTTGTTCACGAGGCGGTAGGCGCGCACGCGCTGCCACACCTCGTCGCCGGAGGTGTAGGCCAGCGTCACCAGGGCCACATCGTACTGGCGCTCGACGGAGACGACTTCCGGCGCGGACCAGTCGCCTTCCTGCGGGCGGAACGACTGCCTGTATCGCTCGACCCATCCATCAGGCGCGTAGGGGTCGGCCAACTCCGACGCCTGCTCGGAGAGGCCAAAGCGCAGGGCGCGCTCTTCCCCCTCCACCGCGCGTGCGATGTCCTCGCGGATGCGCGCGTTCTGGATGTGGGTCCAGCGCCACACGCCCAGGCTGCTCGCCAATATGAAAACCAGCAGGGCGAGGAGAACGTGTCGCCAGGGCCAGCGCCGCCGCGTGCGCGGCTCGGAGTCGCCTACGTCCGGCAGGGGTTCGTCTTCCAGAACCTGCCACTCTATCTGGGCCATAAATCGTTATCTGCCACTTCCAAGCTCGCCAATGGTCATACGTCATTCGTGGGTGAATAGCGTACCCAGCCGCCGCCCGACGTGCAAACTCACGGTAGCGGCTCCGGCGTCAGAATGTAATCACGCGACAGTTGCTCCACGTTGTCCGCGGAGCCGCCGATGAGCACGCCGAAGAACTGGCCCACCTGGAAGTCGTTGCGCGCGGGGTAGTCCAGCAGGACGGTAGTGAGGCGGCCCGGTACGTGGATGCCCTCGATTTGAATCTGCCGCTCGACGAGGAGGCTGACCGCCAGCCAGCGCCGCCGCGCTTCGGGGTCCGCAGTGTCAGGGTCGAGGGGGAGCGGCCCCGCGAATGGCTCCGGCCAGATGCCGCCCAACTCTTCCCGCCAGCCGTTGCGGAGCGCAATCCGCTGCTCGCCGTCCAGCGCCCACTGCCGCGCCTCGGCCTGCTGGAGAATTCGCCACAGCGCCACCCAGTTTCTCAAACCCTGCTCCTGTTCCGGGAGTAGCGCTTCCAGACCATCGTTGCTTTCGGTGAAGGGCTGCCGCAACCATTCCGGTGTCGTCAGCCACTCCACGACTGCCGTTGTCACGGCGAGGCGGTACTGCGCCTTCCAGGGGAGCGGCGAGGCGGGGTCCGCGAGGGCCAACGGCGGCGAGTTGACGAAGAGTTTTTGGGCATCGGCGAAGTAGACGGGGCCGCTCAGTTCCTGGGGCTGCGCCGTCACCGTCAGGAAGAAGTCCTTCCACGTATGGGGCCAGTAGGTCACGACGCGCCCGCGCAGCCGTTCCAGGTTCAGGCGCAGCGCCGGGTCGCCGGTCAGCGCCTCCAAATCCTGTTCGTCAGCGCGGAGCAGGAAGTGGTCTGTGCTCTGCTCTGCGGTAGGCTCCCACGCTGGCAGGGGGAGCGGGGCGCGCCGCCAAGCGCCGTCCACCAGACGGTAGGCGCGCCGCTCGGTGATGGGCGTCCGCGCCTCCGGCCACGTCACCGTCAGGAGCGCGCTCTCCTCCTCGAACTCCATCTCTGCAATTTCCGGGCGCAGGGGGGTTCGCTCCTCCCGGAAGAGCAACTCGTAGCGCTGTTGCCATGATTCAGGTGCAAGCGGGTCCGCGAGGGTGCTCGCCTGTTCCGGCACGCCGAACGCCTGCGCCCGCGCCTCCTCCTCGACGATGGCGGCGAGGTCCGCGTGGAGCCGCGCCTCGCGCTGGCGCGCCTGCCAGACCACCGCCGCGCCCAGTACGAGGCCCAATACGAGCAGAAGCAGCAGCCAGGGCCAGAGGCGCGCGAGCACCCGTCCCGCGCGTGGCTCCTCCTCGCCGGGGAGGGAGGGCAGCCCCTCCTCCTCGCCCAGCACCCGCCAGTCCATCATCGGTTACACCCAACTTCACTTGGCGGCTGGTAGGTCGTCCGCCGCCAATGGCCGTTCATTTCGCGTTTCTACTTCCGCGCTGCCCGTCTCCTCCAGCCAGCGCCACGCCACCGCCGCGCAGACGAGGCAGGCCACTGCCGACAGCGCGCTATTGGCGAAGAGCGCGCCCGTGCGCTGGTAGAGCAGGGTGCCGAAGAGCGGAGCGACCATGCGCCCCGCGCCAAGCATCCCGACGTTCATGGAGAGCAGCGTGGCGCGGGAGTGCGGGGCGACCTCGCTCACGAGGGGGATGAAGGAGACGATAGTGTACTCGAAGAAGAAAATCATCACCGCGAAGCCGAGCAGCGTCGCCGCGAGGCTGCCGCCGAGCCAGGGGAGCACGAGCAGCATTCCGCCAAAACAGAGCAGGCCGAGCACGACACTACGCTGCTTGCCCAGGCGGTCGGTGATGGCGGCGGCCCCACCCTCGCCAAAGAGTTCCGCGAGGCCGATGACGGTGCTCACCAGACCAATCGCACCGATGGCGAGGCCGAACTGGTCCTCCAGGAAGGCCCCGTAGACGATGAAGACGTTTTCGGTGGCGAACATCATGCCGAAACCGACGACGAGCAGGGCGCGCACTTTAGGTTGGCGCAGGAGCGTGGCCCAGCCGCCAAGCAGGGGGACATGCCTTTCGCCCTTCGCCAGGGGAGCGCGCCGCGCGGGGGGCAGCAGGAGGCGCGTCGTGAGGAGCGAGACGAGCGCCAGCCCCGCCAGCAGCCACCAGGGAGCCTGCCAGCCTACCCGCTCGATGAGGAGGCCGCTGACGGGCACGCCGAAGAGCCAGGCGAAGGACCATGCCAACTCCGTGACAGCGAAGACGCGGCCCCGCCGCTCGTAGGGCACGGCGTCACCGATGTACGCCTGCATCGCGGGGTCGAAGAGTGCCTTGGCGACGCCGAAGCCCGCGAAGGCGAACAACGCTGGAAGGTACTGGTCCGATATGGCGACGGCAAGCGCGGCCAGCATCAGGAGCAACAGCCCGGCCTCCATGAGCCGCCGCCGCCCGTAGCGGTCTGAGAGGTGGCCGAAGAGGGGCGCGACCAGACTCGCGCCGCCCTGCACCGCCACCAACTGTCCGGCGACTTCGAGCGGCACGTTCAGGCCGCGCGCGATGGCGGGCAGGAAGGGATAGACGATGCGGAAGTCGAGGTTGACGACCGTGCGGACAAACAGGATGGTCGCGAGGGAACGCGCCGACAAGATGGATTGTGATGGGTTTGCGCGGGTACCTGCCATTGTATCACCGGAACCATTGAGGGAACGTTTATTGTAAGGTTCCGCTACTGTTTAGCCAACAAGCGGCAGTAGACGAAGGGCGAGGGCGGTGTTCATTTTTATTATGTGAAGAAGGGCTTACAAAAGCCTACATTGAAGGGCGATAGATGTAAGCCTTTGTTGACATAAAGTTTGTGGTGGAAGAAGGTGGTGGCTGACTGCGCTGCGGCGGTGCTACAGTTCTCTAATGACCCGGCACGGGTTGCCCGCCGCAAAGACGTTGGCGGGAATGTCGCGGACGACTACGCTGCCCGCGCCGATGGTCGTGTTGTCGCCAATGGTGACGCCGGGGCCGATGATGGCACCGCCACCAATCCAGACATTGCGGCCTATGGTGATGGGATAGGCCAACTCCGGCCCAGCGATGCGCTCGGCGGCGTCGAGCGGGTGCGTCGCGGCATAAATTTGCACGGCGGGGCCGAGCATCGTGTTCTCGCCGATGCTGACAACGTTACAGTCGAGAATCACACAGTTGAAGTTCATGTAGACTCTATCGCCCAGATAGAGGTTGCTGCCGTAATCACAGAAGAAGGGCGGCTCGATGTAGACACCATCCCCCTTCGCGCCCAACAATTCTTCAAGCAGTTCCGCGCGCCGTTCAAACTCCTCGCCCAACGTGACGTTGTAGGCGCGGAGGAGGCGCACGGCGCGGCGATGCGCGGTGACCAATTCCGGGTCCGAGGCGATGTAGGGTTCCCCGGCCAGCATCTTTTCCCGTTCGGTTCTTGCATTCATCGTGACCTCTGATTGTAGAGAGTTATCAGCGACAGCTATCGTTGAAAGCGGAGGAGCCGCTCTTACGGACGCTCTGCTGCGATTCTTCCCTGCTTTGACAGGAGCGGCAAGTAAAGCATTCCTGCTTCACTCGCCCCAGGAGTAACAGAGGGAGTCATCGTGGCAGAAGGGATAACAGTCGTGGATGTCGTTACGGTGGTAAGTGATGTGGTCGGTGTTGAGGTGACCGTTGAGCCTGGGATGGCTGATGGGGAGGACGTAGCTGTAGCACTCAGCGTGGCCGTCGGGGTGCTCTCCTCGGCCTTTATCAACTCGTAGATTATCCCACCGTGAAAGTCGGTCAGATAGAGTCGTCCCTGTTCATCCTCCCCAAAGCTCGAAATGCCGAACGGCGCATCGTAGACCAGTTGAGTCTCCCAGCCTTCCTCTCCCTCTCGCAGGCCCCAGACGTAGCCCGTACACCAGTCACCATAGAAATAGACAGCTTCCAGTTCAGGGTATTCGGCTCCCCGGTACACCATGCCGCCGATGACGGCACAGTTCCCTCCGTCGTGCGAATATTGTGCGACTGGCGGCACATACTCTTCCGGCGCGGTACAATCGTGGGAAAGGTTGTGGCAAGAGTAGCCTTCGAGGATACGCCACCCGTAATTGTCGCCGCCGCGACTGTAGGCTGGCTGAAAATTGACCTCCTCCCACGAGAGGTTTCCCACGTCACTCACGTACATTTCGCCAGTCTGGCGATCAAACGAGAAGTGCCAGGGGTTACGCAGGCCAAGCGCCCATATTTTACCCCGGTACCCACTCCGGACGTAGAAGGGGTTATCGGTTGGGATGATGTACCCCTCCGCGCCCGATTCCACATCAATTCGCAGGATTTTTCCGAGCAGTGACATGGGGTTCTGTGCGTTGTTGGCCGGGTCGCCGGATAGGTCCTTGTTAAGACCACCGTCACCGTTGGCAATGTAGAGGTAGCCATCACCGGGGCCAAAGGCGAGCCGCCCGCCGTTGTGGATGTTAATCGAGTAGCCCGCCTCGAACTCAATGAGTATCTCTTCACTCTCCGGGTCTGCAACGTTTGGGTCATCCGTGACGGCGAAGCGGCTGACAACCGTATGGCCGTTATGGCTCACATAGCCAACGTAGAAGTGACCTCTTTCCGCGTAGCGCGGCGGGAAGGCTAGACTCAGCAAGCCCTCGTCGTAGACCTTCAGCCGCACGCGGTCAGTAATATCCAGAAAGGGAGTGCTCCGCACGGCCTCATCCTGAACAATGCGGATTATGCCCTGCTGTTCGACGAAGAGCCGATCAGTGCCGTCGCCAGCGTGGGTAATGTGGATGGGACGGGCCAGCCCACTCACCACCGCCCGCAGTTGGATACTGGGCCATCCCTCCCCCGCTTCCTGGGCGGCTCGCGCGCGGCGACATCCCTAGCAGAACGAGGAGCACACTAAAACCGATTATGAGGGGCATGGCTAGAGAGTAGCTGTACGGATACATAAGATTGGCATACGGGTTAGCCCAAGCACGAAGGGAGGGGAAACGTGCAAACGCTCTACGCGAGGCATGTTGCTGGGTGGATCCCCTTAAGGTCGCTTCGCAGATTCACTTTGTTCAGGATGACAAGTAAGGAGCTAGAGCTTACTTGATGTACCAGTGTGTGTTAACCTCGTGAAACAGTACAAGTAGCGCGTAGACACCAATAGCTCCTGCGAGTCGTTCCCGTTGGCGAGCACCTATAACGGGGAAGATGAGGCTAGAAATCCAAGTGTATGGGAAAGAGAGTAATAGAGTAGAAATCTACTCTCACAATTGTGAGGCTATGGCACAGTTTATGCGACAGGTTGCACGAGTTACGTCGTCGTGGGAGTCTCCTTTCCTTATTAGCTGAACCGCCAGGAAGAGACAGAAGTTGTGTATAAGTGACCACAATTCTGTTGATAGCTGTGAATAACTGTAGGCGTGGTCTGGTTGGGATTCGCTCAGGGGGATAAGTACCCATATATCGGCGGATAACCCGGCGGGATTGTGGAATACTACAACAAAGTGGTTGTTCCGCCTCTTTTTGCTGATTTTCTCGCATTCTCTTTTTCGCGCAAGGTTTTCCACCTGTGGAAAAGTCGCTCGCCAGAAGCATCGCCCTATAGATGCTTCCTCTCTGCCGGGGCGCTCCTCATGCCTTAGTCTCTCTTCCTACATGGCTTCGTTTATGAGTGATATAGGGAAATGAACCACTTTGAAGAGTTGCACATAGGCGCAACGTTTCACACTGACAGCGTGGAGGTCACGGAGGACGACATCCGCGCCTTCGCGGCGCAGTTCGACCCTCAACCTTTTCACCTCAGCCACGAGGGCGCGGGGGCCAGCGTGTTCGGCAGATTGGTTGCGAGTGGCTGGCACACGGCGGCGCTCACCATGCGGCTTATCGTCGAGGGGGAGTTACAGCTTGCCGGAGGGATGATTGGGCTTGGAATTGATGGCATTCACTGGCCGCAGCCGGTTCTGCCAGAGGACCAACTCCACGCCATCAGCGAGATTGTAGAGACACGCCCCTCGCGCTCCCGCCCCAACTATGGCATCGTCAAGATAAAGAGCACGACGCTCAACCAGCGCGACGAGACGGTGCAGGTGATGACGACGAACCAGCTCGTGCTGCGGAAAGAGAGCTAGAGGTCAACGGGTCTCTTCAAGCGCGTGGAGCAGGGTTTCTTCCTGTTCGGGGAGGACGGTGCGCGGGTCCACGACGATGCGCCCATCCTCGATGCGAACGATGACGGCTGGCTGGTGGGCGCGGAGCGCGGCGGCCCATCCCCCGGCGTGCTCGCCCGGAAGCGCCAGCAGCCACGTCGGCAGGGTCTCTCCGGGGAGGGAGCCGCCGCCGACAGTCGAGCGGCCCTGGCGAACCTCCGCCGCGACGCCTTGCTCTCGCAGCCGCTTCGCCCAGCGCCGCGCCGTCGCCTCCAGGTCGTGCTCCTGCCGGGCAATCATCCGCCAGATGGGTATCTCCTCCACCGCTTTTCCACGCTGGTAGGCGCGCAGCGTCGCGTCAAGGGCGGCCAACGTCGTCTTGTCGACGCGCAGGGCGCGGGCGAGAGGGTGCTGGCGCAGTCTCGCAATCACGTCCGCGCGGCCCACGATGCAGCCCGCCTGCGGCCCGCCCAGCAGCTTGTCGCCCGAAAAGAGCACGAGGTCTGCCCCTTCCGCCACGCTCTCCCGCACTAGCGGCTCCCGCGCCAGACCGAAGCGGCTCGTGTCCAGAAGGGAGCCACTGCCCAGGTCATCCACCAGCAGCAGCCCCCGCTCGCGCGCGGCGTCGGCCAGCTCGCGCAATGTTGGCTGATGAACGAACCCCTCGATGCGAAAGTTGCTCGTATGTACCCGCAGGAAGAGCGCCGTTTGTTCGCCCGCCGCCTCCGTGTAATCACGAAGGTAGGTGCGGTTGGTCGTTCCTACCTCGCGCAGGATGGCCCCGCTCTGCCGCATAATGTCGGGAATGCGAAAGCCGCCGCCAATCTCTACGAGGTGCGCCCGCGAGATGACCACCTCGCGGCCAGCCGCCAGAGCGCCCAGCGCCAGCACGAGCGCCGCCGCGTTGTTATTGACGACCAGCGCGGCCTCGGCCCCACTCAGCTCCGCGAGAAGCGCGGCAACATGGCTGTACCGCGAGCCTCGCCGCCCACTCTCCATATCGAATTCCAGGTTGCTGTAGCCGCTGCCAACCTCGGCCATCGCCTGCAAAGCGGCGTCACTCAAGGGGGCGCGGCCCAGGTTGGTGTGAATAACCACGCCCGTTCCGTTGATAACTCGCACTAAAGTTGGAGAACTTTTGTGCGCGGCGATTTTTCGCACCCGATTGACTAGATCGTCAGGGAGTGTTCCTTCCCGCCGTATCTGCTCGCGCGCCTCCTCCAGCGCCTCGCGGCAGGCTCCCACCACCACCTCGCGCCCATAGCACTCTACCAGAGCAGCGACGGCCTCATCCGCCAGGAGCGCGTCCACGCTGGGCAGCGAGCGAAACAACTTCACGGTTCTATCCTCCACAGCACCTCTTATCTCTCTGCACGTCTCTGGTGTTTTTGCGCCGGAACGTGGATGTAGAGTTTTACAGAGTAGTTTTCCTATAACTCTCTTATAATATCATTGTAGTAGTAATAGGGCCTGTGGAAATGTGGACGCCGCGCTCTATAGCCTTCGCGGGATAGCAGTAAACGAACGTTTGGGCAGGGTAGCTACTACATCTAGTGGGTGGCTCCCTTGACGAGCCATCGCGACCTCTCGAACAACGTGTGGAAAAGCAGTAACAACTTTGCTAGCGCTTTTTCCACACTTTTGCGCCTGCCAACATATAGTGGGCCTTCCGGTGAAGGCCCACTAATTTCATGTGGAGGGGGGTCAAGTTTTCCCCACTCCTCCACAGTTATCCACCGTTACTGGTGCGGTTATCCACTTTTTTCAAC
>DASVVH010000498.1:0-2700 GCA_036386615.1 Ardenticatenaceae bacterium | reverse complement strand
GAACGCAGAACAGGTTGAGCACTCTCGGCGTGGAGGAGGGGACGCGAATGAAGGTTGTCTCGTTGAACGTGGGACTTCCCCGGCAGGTGCCCTGGAAGGGGGAGGTGGTCACGACAGGTATTTTCAAGGAGCCAGTCGCGGGCCGCGTCACCATGCGTACACTGAACCTGGACGGCGACAGGCAGGCCGATTTGACGGTGCATGGTGGCGTCAACAAGGCGGTGTACCTGTATCCGTCCGAGCACTACGGTTTCTGGCGGCAGGAATTGCCAGAGATGGAGTTGGCGTGGGGCGTCTTCGGAGAGAATATCACCTCGGAAGGGCTGCTGGAAGAGGAAGTTTACATCGGCGACCGCTTCCGAATCGGGTCTGCTGAAATGGTGGTGACGCAGCCGCGCTTTCCGTGCTACAAGCTCGGCCTGCGGTTTGGGGACGACGATATGCTCAGGCGGTTCCTGGCGAGCAGGCGCAGTGGCATCTACTTCGCGGTCACGCGGGAGGGCGAGGTCGGAGCCGGGGACCGTATCGAACTCATCAGCCGCGACCCGAACCGTGTTAGTGTGACGAACATGGTGGACCTGTACGTGCAGGACAGGAGCAATGTAGAGTTGCTGCGGCGCGCCGTGCAGGTCGCAGCGCTGCCCGACGACTGGCGGAATCGCTTCAACGGGTGGCTCACTCAATTAGAGGGGTAGAGGGGGATGGCCTCGCGCCTGCGGGCTGAGTCAGGTTCATCTCTCGTGGGCGTTACGGCTCCACCTGGCAAGGGGTTCATGTGTAGAATGTGTGCAGGCGCGGCGCGCGCCTAGGACTGCAAGTCCCAGGCTGAAAGCTCAAGTCGGCTCAAAGCCGACTATTCCATCGCATTCGGCACAGCCTGACAATGATTTCTGTATTCGTCGCACACTTTTCACAGATGAGCCGAGAGGGAAATCTTCTATGCTGACTTACGTTGCACGACGGCTGCTGTGGATGCCGTTTCTGCTGCTGGCAATCACGCTGATTACTTTCGCGCTGGGCTTTTATGGGCCGGGCGACCCCGTGCAGCAGCGGCTGGGCGTGCGGAGCAACCCGGAGGCGGTGGCGCGGCTGCGGGCCGAGATGGGGCTAGACCGCCCTTTCGTGGTGCAGTACGTGGATTACGTGGGGCACGTCGCGCGGGGGGACCTGGGGGAGAGCTTTCCCCTCTTTCCGGGTAAGCCTGTCCGTGACCTGCTCGCGCCCAGGTTGTGGGTGACGTTACAGTTGAACCTGATGGCGATGCTGGTGGGCATCAGTGTCGGCGTGCCGCTCGGCATTATCGCGGCGCTGAACCGCAACACGGCGCTCGACTACCTGACGATGGCGGGGGCGGTGGCGGGCGTCTCCTTCCCGTCGTTCGTGCTGGGGCCGATTCTGATGTGGCTCTTTGTGGAGCAGTTAGGGCTGTTGGGGCTGGGTTGGGATGGCATCTTCAGCACCAAGGCGATTCTGCCCGTCTTTATTCTGTCGCTTGGGCCGCTGGCGGTCTTCGCGCGGCAGACGCGCGCGAATCTGAGCGAGGTGCTGGGAACGGATTACGTCCGCACGGCGCGCGCAAAGGGTATGCCGGAGATGCGGGTCATCCTGCGGCACGCGCTCCGCAATGCGCTGATTCCGCTTCTGACCATCTTCGGGCTGATGCTGGGCGGGCTGGTCAGTGGGGCGTTCATCACGGAGACGCTGTTCGGCATTCCGGGGGTGGGACGGCTGGCGGTGGATGCCTTCTTCGCGCGGGATTATCCCATCATCATGGCGCTGACGATTCTCATCGCGGTGGCTTATGCGCTGACGAACCTGCTGGTGGACCTGCTCTATGGCTGGGTTGACCCGCGCATTCATTATCAAGAGCGGCCATGAGCGAGACAACGCTGGTCTACCCTCACGAGCAGACGGAGACGGACCTTCCTCCTTACCGCCCTCCCTCGCTGGAGTTCTTGCGGCGCTTCGGGCGCAACGTTCCGGCAGTGATGGGGCTGTTCGTGGTGCTGGCCTTCGTCTTCGTGGGGCTGTTCGCGCCCTGGCTGGCACCGTACTCTTACACGGAGCAGGACCTCTCCAACTCGGAGGCGCGGCCCAGCCTGGAGCACCCGCTCGGCACGGATAGGTTGGGCCGTGACCAGTTCAGCCGCCTCATCTGGGGGGCGCGGACGGCGCTCATCGTCGCACCCTCTACGGTCATCATCGGTCTGACGCTCGGCCTGCTACTGGGGGCGGCGGCGGGCTTTTTCGGTGGGTGGGTGGATGTGCTCATCATGCGGGTGAGCGATGTGCTCTTCGCGTTTCCGGGGCTGCTGTTCGCGCTGCTCATCGCGTCGACGGTGCAGCCGCGCATCAGCGCGTGGCTGATGAGTTACGAGGCGACGCGGGGCTTTGTGCGGAGCGGCTACGCAGAGTTCTTCGTGGTTATCTTCGCGTTGAGCATGGTGGGGTGGCCGGGGCTGGCGCGGCTGGTGCGCGGGCAGATTTTGACGCTGCGGGAGCAGCCTTTCATCGAGGCGTCGCGGGCGGTGGGCGCGCCGCCCTGGCGGGTGCTGACGCGGCATCTTCTGCCTAACGCGATGCCGCCAGTCATCGTCGCTATCAGCATGGGGCTGGGGGGCGCTATTCTGGCAGAGGCGACGCTGAGTTTTTTCGGTATTGGTATCCAGCCGCCGACGGCAAGCTGGGGGGCGATGATTT
>DASVVH010000497.1:0-6846 GCA_036386615.1 Ardenticatenaceae bacterium | reverse complement strand
GGGGTACTGCCGAGGGTGGAGCGGAGCGCAACCCTCGGCTACGAGTTTCGCCACTCCCCTTTGGGGAGTTCATGTCTCCTCTGACCTCCCATTTTGTGCCACCTCTATGTTCAATTGGTATAAGGTGCGTGCCTCCGCACGCACGCGCCGCCAGTCTACGCGCTCTCGATGGAAAAAGCGCCTTCCAGGCCCTCCGTCGAATTCGGACCAATCCAGACTTTGAAGTCGCCCGGTTCCACCGTGTAACGCATGTCGCTGCCTGTGAAACCCAGTTCGGAAACGGGGATTTCAAAACGGACGGTGCGCTGCTCCCCTGGTGCGAGCCGGATTTTCTGGAATCCTTTTAGTTCCTTCACGGGCCTCGTCACACTGCCAACCAGATCGCGGACGTATAGCTGCACGACTTCCGCGCCAGCTTGACCGCCCCTGTTCGTCACCTCAACGCTGGCGGACAGGGAATCATTCACATCCAGGGTTGGCTGGGCGATTTGCAGGTTGGCATAGGCAAACTGGGTGTAGCTAAGGCCAAAGCCAAACGGGAAGAGCGGGGAATTGGGTTCGTCAATGTAGACCGACTTGAATGATTCGGCGAATTGTTTGGTTCCTGCTTCAGTAGCAGGCCGCCCGGTGTTCTTATGGGCGTAGTAGACAGGAATTTGCCCCTCTGCTCGCGGCCAACTGGCGGTGAGCTTGCCGGAAGGATTGACGGCACCGAAGAGGATGTCGGCGACGGCGCGCCCCGCCCGTATGCCTCCGTGCCAGGCTGCCAGCAAAGCTCTCACCTGCCCGTGCAGCCGGGGGATTACCAGGGGACGCCCACTCATCAATACGCAGATGATTGGTTTACCAGTGGCGGCGATGGCATCGGCCAATTCTTGCTGGCGACCGGGGAGACCGAGATTGGTACGGGAGTGACCCTCGCCACTCAGGTCCGCGCTTTCTCCCACGACGAGAAGCACGACATCGGCCTGTTTGGCCGCCGCGACCGCCGCATCGATATCTGTCTCTATCTCGCCTTCGCCGGGTCTATCCTCACGGATTGGGCAGCCGGGAACGTGGGTCCAGGCGTCATCGGGCAGGTAGGCCGAAAGCCCATCCAGCACGCTTTCCACGTCTTCGGGATGGGTGTGCAGCGACCAGCAGCCGATTAGATCGTGGCGGTTGCCAGCCAGAGGACCAATCACCGCCAGGCGGCTTTGCGGCGACAGGGGCAGGATGCTCTCCTCGTTCTTGAGCAGCACCATTGACTCTTGAGCCACCTGGAGCGCCAACTCGCGGAAATCAGGGCGGAGAATCAGCGTCTCGGCCAGGGACTCATCGGTGTACGGGTTTTCAAAGAGGCCCAAGCGGAATTTGAGGCGCAGCACGCGGCGCGCCGCTTCATCTACCAGCGCCAGAGGCACCTCCCCGGCAGCCACCAGAGCGGCCAGGTGGTCGGTGTAAGCGGTGCTAATCATCTCGATGTCCAACCCGGCGAGCATGCTCAGCCGCCCAGCCTCTTTCAGGTCAGCGGCAAGACCGTGGGGGATGAGTTCCCGAACCGACTCGTAATCGCTCAACACGACGCCCGGCCAGCCCCATTCGTCACGCAGGATGGCGTGCAGAACAAAAGGGTTGGCAGTGGCCGGGACGCCGCTGATTTCATTGAAGGAGCTCATTACGGTGCCTGCCCCGGCGTCAAAGGCCGCTTTGAACGGCGGGAGGTACACGTCCCGCAAGGTGCGTTCGGAGAGATCAACCGTGTTGTAGTCGCGGCCTCCTTCGGCTGCCCCATAGGCCACGTAATGTTTCGGGCAGGCGGCTATCTTACGGCCGCTCGTCAAATTGGTCGCCTGAAACCCACGGACACGGGCGCGCGCCATCGCCATGCCCAGAAACGGGTCCTCGCCTGCGCCCTCGGCAATGCGGCCCCAGCGGGGGTCGCGGGCAACGTCCACCATCGGAGCAAAAATCCAATCAATGCCCGCAGCCGATGCTTCTTCGGCGGCGACGCGGGACGCTCGTTCCAGCAGGGCAGGATTCCAGGTGCTGGCTTCCGCCAGGGGAATGGGGAAGATGGTGCGGTAGCCGTGAATCACGTCGGCACCAACGAGGAGCGGAATGCCCAGCCGCGATTCTTCCACGGCGATTCGCTGGCAGTGGTTGATCACGTGAGGAATCGTGACGTTGAGGAAGGAGCCGATGCGCCCGGCACGGAGTAGCTCGTCCATGTCGTCGCGTAGTTTCGGGGTATAGACGAAGGGTTCCCCGGCTTCTTCGGCCTCGTGCTTCTTCGCTTCGTAGTCCTCCGAATCCCACGGAGCGAAGGGGTTCGTCTGAAATAGCTGGCCCACCTTCTCGTCCAGGGTCATGCGCGCGAGAAGCACTTCAACGCGAGCTTCGGTATCAGGGTCCAGGTAGTTGTATTGTCCGACGTTCTCTTCCACAGTGCTCCCACTTTATCCTTGCTGTCAACCGCTCACCCCGCCAGCCACCGTTACCCTTTCTCATCCTTCCGCCCGCCCTCCTCATTTGCGAGAGGGGCCAGCCCTAGTGGATTAGTTCATCCTTCGGGACGTTCAGGCGTACCTCGTCGTCCGATACACCAGCCACCTGATCCGCCGTGGCGAAATGATTGTCGAGGATGCCGGTATCAATTTTGATGTAGCCGTGTGTGAGGAGCCGCCGCCGCAGGACATCCGGCAGATCGCCTCCTATGGCACCGCTGTCGGCAGCATCAGGAACCATGCCGGAGGAATCGGGGCCGCCTCGTGCCGCTGTATAGGCTTCGGCCTCATCACTGTCGGTCCCTAAAAACACCTCTTCTATGGTACCGACCCTTTCACCCGTGCTGTCGAGGACTCTCATCCCTTCTTTGATTCTTGCTAGCATCTCGCTTGCTGCCATGCTGGCCTCCTCTGGACCTTGATTTATCTCAGTGGTTCAGCAAGAAAAGGACCATATTCCAGCCCCTTGGGGCTTACTGCGTAGGCTAATCCAGTCGGTATAACTCACGTCTCCTTCCACAGTACGATCCGGCCATCCTCGCCGCTTACCTGCACGCGCCGCTTCTCGCCGCCGTCGCCGATGTCCGTCGCGCCCTCGCAGCGATAGCCATTGAGCGTCAGCTCGGCTATGAAGTTGGCGGGGACCATCGAGAGCGTCAGGCTGTGCTCGCCGGGCACGACCGCTCCGACCTCTCCGGTGGCGTAATGAAGCAGCACATCGTCGTCGAGTTGCCACTCTAGGGGCAGGATTAGCCCACGGCGCGCCGGAAGTGACACCGGGTTGCCGCCAAAAAGGGTTTCGCCCTGATATGTAATGGTCGTCGTGACGGGGTCATCCTGATAGTTGCTGACGAAGAGGAAGCTGCCCGTGGGGCCACAGCTAATGCGAACATCGGCCCACTCGCTTAGCTCGAAAAGTGGATGGCAATCCATCTTCAAGGCCATGTGGTGCAGGATGTCCAAATCGTCGAGCGTATCGGCGGACAGGGCGGCCCCAAACATCATGACCCTGCCCTTCCCCAGCGCCTTCACGAAGCCCACCACCTCGCCAGTAGCGCGCCTGGCGAAAACGTCGTCAAAGTGACCGGTGTAAGATTCAACGAAGGTGGCTGGCACATGAGGATAGTGGAAGGCGCTGATGATGGTCCTGACAAAAGGCGGGTCGCTTTCCACCTGCTCGATGCCCAGTGCATCGCGTAGAATTGGCGCTGGCGGGCCGTCGAGATCTTCCTCACAGATGCGGCCAGCGAGGATCAGCTTGCCCCCCTGGCTGGCGTACTCCACCAACTTCTGTTGAACCGTGGCGGGGCACTGTTTGTCCATCATCACCCAGAGGACAGGGGTCTCGGCTACATTCAAGTCGAAGCGGCTGAGTTCGAGGGCATCAAAGGGGCGGTGTGTGAGGGTAAGGCCGCGGGCGATGAAGTCATGTAAGACAGATTCACGCTGGTGGGCGATGATTGCCGCGGCTTCCTGGGTGAAGGCATTGTTGATTTCGGTCATGAAGTTATCAAGTAAGAAACCGATTGTTGTGGTGGTATGGGGTCGCGATAGGATGAGCGCCTCCCCGTAGGCGTCCAGAACCTGGCTAAGCTCGCGATAGCGCGCGTAATGGCTGCGCGTGGTGCCATCGTTCCGTACCGGGTGTCCCCAGTCGTGGCGTCTGACCTGGCTCAGGATGGGATCGTTCTCGCCGTCGAAAAAGAGGTAATGGTTGATGGCTCGCATCCCTACAGAGATGCACAGGCGGCTGTGCAGGTCATAGAGGGAGGATTGATGGCCGCCAAAGTCATTGTTGCCGCCAGCCTGAAACTCGACGGAGAAGAGGGCCTGCTCTTTGTTCTGCAACGCTTTGGTCGCTTCGTTGACGAACAACAACTCGTGGACATTGCCCTCGTCGATGTGAAGCGGGTAGACATCGGTGGCGCTAATCATGCCCGGTATCTCGATGACTTTTATTAACTGGGACAACCCAATCGGAAACGTTTTGCCCCCTCTGTCGTTGGTGAAGCCGTGAATGTTGACGATGGGCAGCACCTCCATGCCATTTGCGCGGGCCACCTGCCAGAGAAAGTCCGTGTATTCATGTAGGTACTCTCGGTAGAAGCGGCGATAATCGGCCACGATGCTGGCCGCGTGTGGCGCTGACGGATGGACAATTCCTTCTCTGAGGAAGGCTGGCAAGTCATCGGCGGGGTAGCGGGTGGGGAGCCGACTGCCATAGGTGGCCTGCAAGTAGACGGCGAATCGGGCAAGGGTGTCGGGATTTACGTCGAGGATATTTCGCACCCAGTGAGGCATGCCCATCTCGTTATCCAGCTGGATCATGATGACTCGGCCGCCGCGTGTGACCTGACGGGGAGAGAGCACGGCAAAGACCGCTTCGTACCATTTTCCTACACACGCTAGAAAGTCCGGGTGCAGGTAACTGGCGATGTTTTGCGGCTGTTCGTCCTGGTTGACCAGGGCGATCTGCGGGTAGTGGCTGAACACCCAGGGAGGAACCCCTTCATTGATGGTTTCGGCCATGATGTAGGGGCCGGGGCGGGGGATGAGCAGAAACCCCATGTCGGTCGCCAGATCCAGAAAGCCAGCCAGGTCCCTCATGGGGTGGCTGTGCCCGTCCACATCGGTAACGTCTTCTTCGAGCTGATGCCACAGCCAGGGAATATAGGTCGCCAGGGTATTGAAGCCGCATTCCTGCAACAAACCCAAACGGTGCTGCCATTGATCCCGGGGCGTGCGGAAATAGTGGAATTCCCCTGCCTGAATCAACTGTGGCTCATCATTCAGCCAAAACTGACCGTCCCGCGCATAAAAGCTGTTCATGCTTTTTCTCTCTGTTCCGCAGGTTCACCCAGGCCGCTTTGAGCGTTCAGAAGAGGCAACGCAACTCCCGGCAACTCCTTTCATTGCGATTGTGCGCTGGTGCGTTTGGTGAAGCCCAAAGTGCTCAGTGCTTTTTGAATGGTTGCGCTGTTGGTGTACACATCCCAAATCAGACCACTCAGGTAGTTCTCTATCATGAGCATCGAGCAGCCTTTGTCAATGCCGTAGAGGGAGTGGCTGTACCAGGCCGGAGAGGCGTCAAGGTTATAGGCGTCGTAAAAGCCATATGGCCCCCAGCTCTGCGGGTGGTTCTGGTAGAGGTGGCGCATCATGTCCAGAACCAATTCGGGGGTGAAAGGAAGCGAGGCTATGGCCGAATAGATAGAAACGGTGCCGTTCGGTTCTGGCTCGTGGAAAGAAGGCGGAGCGCCTGAGACATCATAGCCCCAGGGACTGTCACCGGCGCTCGCGCCCCAACTGTTCTCACCGTAGGTCTTGAACTCGGAGGCGTGTTCGAGACAAAAGGCGCGATTTGCCAGGATGGCGCGACGGGTATTCTCGAACCAGTCCACGCCGTCAGGGTCCATATATCGAGCGGCGTCGAACCACGCCTCGCTGAACAGATAGGCGAACAGGGTCCCGCCCGGATTGAAGATGATAGGCTCTCCCTTGTAGGAGCCGGTATCCCGGCGGAATCCTGCATACAGCTTGCGGGCCACCGTGGGATCGAGTCGCGGGGCTGCCTGAAAGTACATCATTTTCTGCTCGGCGGCCATATCCCACTGGCTGATAAAGCCCGGTGCGCCTTCGACGTAATCGCCACCCTTATCAGGGTTATAGGACATGCGAAAGAGGGTTTTGCCGTCCTTCTCGAAGATGATGAAGTCCCAGTCCACACGGTCGAGCAGTTCCTGGGCCATCTCAGAGATTTCGGCATCCTGGAAGTAGGCCCCGACCGTAATGACTCCATTGAGACAGAGGGACGTATCAATGGTGGAGTATTCGCATTTCCCGCGTCTTTCGCCGCTCGCCATCTCCAGAAAATGGGCAAAGAAGCCACGGTGGTGGCTGGTACGGTGGAGAAGGGTATCGAGCGTCCGTCGGGTAATGTCGCGAGCCTTCTCGTAGCTCATGTAGCCGCGCTCGACGCCAATGACCCAGGCCGAGAGTGTGAAGCCTGTCGCGGCGATGGAAGCGATGTGGGGTGCTTTGGTCGAGTCGACGGTCAACCCGAACCCTTTGCTGGCCGGATCGAGATTGGTGAACGCTTGAAAGAAGTCGAAGGAGCCACGCAGTTCGTTATGTAAGAGGGCCTGTGTGTCGATACGGTTGTCACCACTAGTTGCGGAATTGCCGGGCAGCCGACTGGGGTCTGTTGGCGTGGGGTTCATGCGATGGTGAGACCTTTTCCGGATGATTCGCACTATTCGGTTTTCGTCATTCCTGGGCGGTCTAGCCCGGCCAGTATCGGTTCGTTCTGCATCACGATGTGGTATACCAGATCGCTCTCATGTGCCAGCAGGGTATCAAG
>DASVVH010000496.1:0-10697 GCA_036386615.1 Ardenticatenaceae bacterium | reverse complement strand
ACGCTCTGCGACCAGCCATCGTACCAGAAGGGATTCTCAGCCCGCTCGTCGGTTCGGGTCTGCTGCGGCCCCTCGGCTCCGGCTGGCCCGGTCAGCAGCGACGGGTCCACCGCCTCAAAGCCCGCCGGAATCGGGTCTTCCAGCGTGAAGAAGTAGAGGTCGTTGGGCGCGTTCACCGTCACGCGCACCTGCACGAGGTCGCCCACCTCCGCCTCCGAGATTTCGGCTCCCGTCGAGCGCAGGGTCGCCGCGTCCACCGCCTCGTAGCGGCGGGCCACGCTCACGCCCTCGGCGCGGGCGGGCAGCGTATCGAGTGGCAGGTAGTAGCGGAGCCACGCCGAGTAGTACAGACGCCCCTCTCCGCTCTGGCCCCCCGTCGGCTCCACGCGCGTGATGATGAGTTGGTTCGCCTCGTCCACCAGCAGGTTTGCCATCTCGACGGTGAGCGTCACGGGTTCGGTCAGGTTTTCCTGGGTCGCCTGCTCGCTGGCGATGACCTCGCCGTTGAGCGCCACCTCGTAGGAGAAGTCGGCCTCCAACTCGCCGCTTGCCAGCATGTAGTCGGTGAGGGCCAGCACGGACCATGCCGACTGTTGGGTCGTCTCCCAGTAGCCATTCGCGCGGGCCATCATCAGCCAGCGCACCGTCTGCGGAATTAGCAGGTGCTCCGGCTGCACGCGCACCAGCGCGCGCAGCGCCACCGCCGTCGAGCGGATGCTGGAATCGAGCGCCCACGGGTCGGGGTTCTCCTCCTCCCAGTGCGCGCCCGTCGCGCTCAGGATGGCCCGCGCCGTCAACTCGGCGGCGAGCGTCTGCACGCGGCTCTCCTGCCCGCCCACGTTGTCCAGCGCCATGAGCAGGAAGGCGCGGCCATCCGTGTTCAACAGCGAATGCTGGTCGAAGAGTTCGACTGTGCGGCCCACGTCGCCCTCGCCCGTCTCACTCAACACGTAGAGCACGAAGGCGCGCGTGTCCAGCGTGGCGTTGTCCTGCAACTCGGCGGTGCGGCCCAGCCAGCGGTCCAGGTAGCGGCGGGCACGCGCCAGCCGCTCCTCCGGCACCTCGTAGCCCGCGTCGCGTGCCTCATGCAGCCCCAGCAGCGCGTAGGCGGTCAGCCAGGTCTGGCTCTCGTCGCCCGCCCACCAGCCCCAGCCGCCGTCGCTGTTCTGGTAGGCCATCAGCTTCTGGACGCCCGTCGTCACCTCCTGGCGCAGCGCCTCTTCGATGTCGGGGCGCTCGAAACCAAGCTCGTCGAGCGCGCGGGCCGTCGCCACGTTCGGCAGGAAGGCGCTCACGACCGCCTCTACCGTCTCGTAGTCGTAGTCGTGAAGCCAGTCCAGGGTAGACTCGGTAGCGCCCGCCAGCGAGGGGGCCATCTCAAGGGTGAACTCGCCCTGGCTCGGCTCCGTTCCCTGCGGCAGTTGGATGTTCTCGACCGCCGCGCCCTCGCCCTCGCGGAGCACGCCGCCCGTTGCCACGACTTCCGGCGCGGTCAGGTGGAAGACGGGCAGCGTCTCGCGCACGGCATCGGAGAGGCCGCTGCCCTCGGCACTGATGGTCACGGAGGCGCTTTCCACGTCCTCGACTGTGACCGGGAAGGTTAGAATCTCGCGGCCACCCGCCGGAATGGAGAGGGCGCGGCTCGCCTCCGCGTCGTCGCGGAGCGTCAGCCCCTCGGCCTCGAATGTCACCTGCCCCTCGATGCCCCGGTCGCTGTTGTTGTGGACGGCGACACTCAGGGTTGCCTGGTCGCCTACCACGAAGAAGCGCGGCAGCGTGGGCCGGACCAGCAGGGGCAGCGTCGCCACCAACTCTTCCACCTGCTCGCCCACCAGCGTCTCGTCGGCGGTCACAGCCTGCGCCGTGATGACCCACGTCGTCAGGTTGTCCGGCAGCGTCAGGTTCGCCTGCGCGTTGCCCTCCGCGTCCGTGACGAGTTGCGCCTCCCAGTAGGCGGTGTCGAGGAAGTTCTGCCGCAGTACTTCCAGCCCGAACTCGCCGCCGCCACCGCCGCCGCCCGCGCCGCCCTTCGCCTCGGTGGCGAAGCGCTGGCTCAAACGGTCCACGTTGGCGAGGAGGCTCACGCCCATCTGCACGGCGAGCGGGCGCTGCGAGTAGAACGCCTCCTCCAGCGATGCCTGGTCCGCGCCGCCGAGCGAGAGCACCGCCTTGTCCACGATGGCGAGCGACAGTTCGGCTTCCACCGGGTTGCCCCCGGCGTCGGTAACGTGGACGTTCACCGTCGCCTCGTCGCCCGGCTGCATCTGGCCGTCGCCTTCCGGCGTGATTTCGACGGTCAGTTGCCGCTCGTCCGACGCGACGTTGAGGTTGATGTAGCCGACGCGGAACTCCGGCAGGGGCGTCTCGTCGGTGATGCCCTTCACCGCCACCACACTGATGACCATGTTCGGAATCATCTCTTCCGTGATGGGGATTTCCAGCACCTCCGCCGTGCCTTCCAGCGTCTGCACCGTCGCGCGACTGATCTCAAAGCGTTCCTCGGTGACGAGCGCCGTCATCCCCTCGAACGGTGTGGGAACGAGGATGCGCGCCACATCGCCCACCTCGTAGCTCTCCTTGTCAGCTACAAGGTCCATGCGGTCGTTGTTCTCGCGTATCCAGGGCACGAACTCCTCGTCCGTCACCCAGAAGTAGAGGCGGCTGCGAACCTCGTTGCCCTGGCCGTCCTCTCCGATGGCGAGCGCCACATAGCTGCCGCCCTGCTCCGGCGTGAAGGAGACCGTTGCCCGCCCCTCCTCGTCCGTCACGGCGGGCCGCGTCGCCACCAGCGTGTCGCTGAACGAGGTCGTCCAGATGAAGCCGCCCGTCTCGCCCTGCTCGCGCACGCTGAACCACTCGCGCTGGTAGAACTCGACGGCAAGCTCGTGGCCGCCCTCCAGCACGGCGCTCGTGTCGGCGGTGGCGACGCTGACGGTAAACTCATCCCCCGCCTCGCCGATGAACGATTCGGAACTGAGGCCGATGTAGAACTCGCCCGCGTGGACGACCACCTCGTCGCGCCCGTTAATCACCAGGTCGTTGATGTCGCTCACCTCCGCCTCGAACTCCAGGCGCTGGCTGCCCAGGGGACGCTCGCCCCGTTCGAGCGAGGTCTCGATGGGCATGGTGGCGCGGCCCTCCTCGTCCAGAGTGCCCTCCCCCTCGCGCACCAACTCCCGCGATGACGCGAAGGAGTTTTGCAGTTCAGAGTCGAAATCCTGCCAGGTCCAGTAGCCGGAGAGGCCCGGCACCTCGAAATAGTAGGGCTGGCGGTAGAGCCGCCAGAGGTAGGGCGCTTCGCCCAGCGCGCCGCCGAAGAAGTAGCTCGCGCTGGCGGTGGCGTTCACCTCCTCGCCCTGCACCACCTCGTCCTGATCCATCTCAACCGTCACCTGGAACTCCGGGCGCTCGTACTCGGCGACCTGAATGTTGCCTCCAACGATTTCCCAGTTGCAGTAATCTCCGTAGCAGAGGCCCAGTTCCTCCTGAAGCAGGACGATGGAGTACATCCCTGTAATGGCGTCCTCGTCCAGCGTGAACTCGCCCTCGAAGGTGCCGAAGGGGGAGAGTGTCACGGGCTGGCTATCAAACGTCTCGCCCTCCGGGGTGTTAATCTGTAGCTCCATCTCCCGGATGGTCGGCAGGACGAGCGCGGAGCCGTCGCGCTGGCGCAGCACGCCCTTGAAGTAGACCGTCTGGCCGGGGCGATAGAGCGGGCGATCCGAGTAGATGGTGCCGTAGAGGTTCTGCGGCTGGAACAGCGTCAGGATGTTGAACTCCCAAGGGCCGATGCTCTCCGACCAGCCTGTCGAGACGACGCCCGTCACGGCCTGCTCGTCATCGTAACTCAGCGCAAAGAGCGCGTAGGATGGGTCGCGCACCTGACCCTCGCCCTCGATTGGGAGACGGAGCAGGCCGCTCTCGTCCGTGCGTCCCTCGCCCAGTGGCTCGCCGCCAGGGCCGAAGAGGCGCACCAGTACGTCACTCGCGGGCTGCCCACTCTCCATATCCGTCGCCCAGACCAGCGCGCTCTCCGGCTCGCGCTTGATGGTCAGGTTCACAGGCGTCATGACCATAATCTGCTTCGATTCAAGCTGGCGCTCGGAGAAGGCGTCGCGCTCCGGCGCGGTCACGCGCAGGAAGTAGATGCCGCTCTCCAGTTCACCCGTCTCCGGCGGAATGAGCGTCCGGTAGAGGTTCGACTGGTTCAGCGTCGTCTCCACGTCTACCGACCACTCCTCGACCAGAGCCGAGGGGTTTCCGGTGTAGCGGTCCCACACCTCGTAGGCATCGCTCTGGACGAAGCGAATCAACTCCTCCTCGCTCATCCGGTAGAGGCTGAAGTCCATCCGCGAGATATTGCGGTGGCTGACGATTTGCAGTGTCGGCGTGTAGGGATTGTACGTGCCCACGATGCCGACGCTCTGCCGGATGAGGTTCAGGGACGGGGGCAGCGCCGCCGTCGTGAAGTTCAGCACCACAGGCTCGCCCAACGGCTGCCCGCTCTCGTCCCGCACCTCGTCATCCATTGTGACGGTGTAGTCAGTGGAGGGTTGCAGCCCACCAAGTGGCGCGACATGGAGCGTCAGCAGTTCGGGGTCGTAGTAGGTGAAGACCTCAGTCGTCGTCGGGACGAGGGTGATGTGGTCCTCGATGCGCGTCACGTCAATCGGCGTGTTGAAAGTGAATTGGATGCCCTGGTACAGTTCCACGTTGGTCGCGCCCTGCTCCGGGTTGGTGCTGACAACGCGCGGAGCGGGCGCGGCGACCACCGTCGCCTCGAATGCCTCTCCCGTCACGCCGCCGCGAGCGCCCTGTGCTCCCTCGCTGAGCACGACGCGATATTCCTGCTCGCGGGTGAGCGCCGGAACCGGAGTGAAGACGAGCAGCGTGTCGTCGTCCTCCCAGGTCGTATTTCCTGAGACCGGTGTGCCGTCGGGTCCGAGTAGCTGGAAGGCATTCGCAGTGCTCTCCCGCGCCATCGGCTGATTGAAGCGGAGGCCAATCGGCCCCGTCGGCGGGACGTGGCGGCGCGGGTTGCTCGGCTCCACGCGAATCACGCGCGGGAACTCGGTAGTGAAGGTCCAGGAATAAGGCTCATTGAGGTAGGAGCCGACCGTATCTTGCAGGCTCTCCTCCACCGTCACCACGTACTCTGTGCTCGGCTCCAGCGGCTCGGTGGGCCGGAAGGTGAAGAGGCTCGTCGTCAGCCACTCGCCCTCGCCCTCGACGGCGGGCGCGATGTTGACCGGATTCGGCAGCGATTCGCGGTCGGCGATGCCCACGAGGTTGACGACGGGGTGGTTGAACTGCACAGCGATGAGCGTGTCCGTCGGATTAATCGTCACCTCGGCGCTGCCCGGCGCGGGCTGTACCGACTCGACGGTCAGGTAATCTACGGTGGCGAAGACGGCGCGGTAGGGGCTTGCCATGCCGAGCGAGCCGCCCGCTGCCATCGCCTCGTCACCGACTATAATCTGGTAGGAGGAGGCCACGTTTAGCGCCTCGGTTGGCACGAAGACGAGCGTCCTGTCATCCTCCCACACGAACTCGCCCGCGACGGGAACCTCTTCCCCTTCCAGGCTCAGTTGGAAATTGTTTTCAACGCTCTCGCGGTCCATCGGCTGGTTGAAGAGCAGGCGCACGGAGGTGGCGCGTTCGACCTCGCTCGCCCCTTCGTAGGGGAAAGTCGCCTCGACGCGCGGCCCCTCAGTGACGAAGCTCCACTCGTAGGTATCCGGCATCTCCATCGCGGGCGCAATCACCGAGCTAATCGTCACCTCGTACTCGGTTCCGGCGGTCAATCCCTCGGAGGGGTAGAAGCCGTAGGTGTCGGGCGCAATCCAGCGCCCCACACCCTCAATCTGCGGGCTGATGAGAAGCGGCTGGGGCAACTCTTCCTGTGCTTCCAGCGACCCCACTTCCACTAAGGGACGGTCAAAGCGGATGGTGATGGGCTGGCCCAGCCCCACGCCCGTTGACGCGGGGGTCGGCTCCACTCCCGCGACGTGAACCTCGCTTCCGGTGGTGAAGGCTACCTCTACCGGGCTTTCCAGGGGACGCCCTTCCAGGTTCTGCGCCTCCGTTCCCAGAGTCGCCTCATAGGTCGTCTCCCACTCCAGTGCGCGCTGTGGCCGGATGATGAGACGGTCCCCGCGCCCCTCGCTGGTCCATTCCACGTCGTAGGGAAACTCAGGCGAGACAGATAGCGCCTCCTCGACGGAAGCGCGGTCCATCTGCTGGTCGAAGGCAATCTCGATGGTCGTGGCGCGGCTCACGCTCTCGGCGGGGGCGGGCAAGACCTCGACGACTGCCGGGTTTTGAAGCGCCTCCGGTGGGCGGAGGTTCTGCTGCATCCACCACACCCCCGTTCCCGCCAGCGCGAGAATGGCGACGAGGAGGATGATGATTAAAGGTTTGTTCGAGCGTAGGGTGCCCATTGTGGCTCCTGATTCTAGGTTCCGATGCGAAGGCATGAGAGTACGAGCGCTACTTTAGAGTTAGTATAGCCTGACGGGGTACACGGGGCATCGGCCAATCTGAGGCCGGGGTCTAGGCCAAACTGCGTAAAATCGCCGGGATGCAAGTTCCAAAAATCGGCCTATTTACCTATTCAAATAGTCGCCCTCACCCGCTATACTGAGACGCAATCAGCCAACTGCAAGAAGCCGATTGGACGGCACCCTTTTTGCTTCTGTGGGCCGCACGGCTATAATACCGTGAAATGGATGAGTGAAGGACTGCACCAATGAACCTGGAAGAGCTGGGGAAAAAGGTACTGGAATGGTTGCGCGATTGGGGTCTGGTGCCCCCGGCTCCCACCCCGCGTCCGATCCCTGTGCGTATCAATTCGCCGCGCAACAGACGCTAGAGACTGAAGCCGCGAAGAGCCGACGAGACAACTGATATACTCCCCGCGCGAGTGGGCCGCCCGGCGAACCATATCCATCATCCGGGGTGCCCGCGCCCTGTTCACGAAAAGGATGCCATTTAAGGCATCTTTTTTGTTTACCTGTACACCCTATTTGTACGGCTTCACGAGGTTAGCACACAGATCTTTGATCGGCGACACTTCGCGTGACATCTAGCTACATACATGTCATCCTGAACGAAGTGAATCTGCGAAGCGACCTTAAGGGGATCCACCCTGCAAGGTTCATGCTTGAGGCGTTAACACGCTTTGCTCCCTTGACGACTTGGCCGAATCTGTACGTCAACCTTCTGTACTCGTACACCCCATTAGCTAAAAACCGCCTGTGCCAAAGCTGGCACAGGCGGTTTCAATGTGAGCGAGCTATCTACGCCAGCGCCTCACCAGCAGCCCACCAGTTCCAAGCGCGAGGCCAAGGAACATCCACTCCCCTACTTCTGGCAGGGGTGACGGCCTTGCTGCCAGCAGGCTCATCGTCACACTGGTAGGAGCAGTCACGGTGACGCTGACCGGGCCGTAACGATTCTTGAAGCCCTGTGTATCCACAGCTTCCAGCCAGTAATAGTAAGTGTCACCTGTAACAACGCTGCGATCCAGCCACTCGTAAGCGTTGCCCTCGGTGCTGTCTGGTGCTTCCGAAGGGATGAGGGCGTCATTCAAGGGGCTATCCGGCGCGGTTGTCGTCTCGCTGCGGTAGAGATTGAACCCTTGATTGCCAACCTCTGATTCCGTCTCCCATGTGACCAGGACCTGACTGTCACCAGCCACCGCCGTGAAGGCTGAAAGCTGGACGGCCAGAGGCGGCACAGTAAAGCTGCTCTCCGGCGCAAAAGCCGAACCTTTGAAGCCTGTATCTACGGCCTGGACGCTCCAGTAGTAGGTCGTATCCGGCTCCAACTCCCTCAGGATGGCGGAGAGACCCGTCTGAACGTTGCCCATCTCGGGAAGGAGGCGGTGCTCCTCTGTGCTGCCTCCCATCAAGGTCATGGCCGCTGGCGTTTCCTCGGTGGTGAATGCCATAGGAGAGACGACATCGTAGCCGCCGGGCGTCGTGCCGACGCGCAGGTTGTAAGTCAATCCCTTTGCCGGTGTTTGCGTGTCGCTGGCCGCGCTCCAACTCAGAACCACCGTCCCCTCTTCCGGCGGAGTCGCGCTGAGGCCGCTGGGTGGCGCAGGGGGCGTGTTGGCTGTGCCGGAGTTGTTGCGGTAAACCGTGACGACGCGGCTTGTGCTGTTCCAACCCGAAAAGAGAATGTCGAGGTCGCTATCGTTATCGTAATCTCCCCACGCGATAGCGTTGCACTGGCTGTATCCTTCAAAGCCCGTATCGGTGACGGCGCTGAAGGAGTCGCTGCCATCATTACGGAAAAGGGCGAATGGGCAGTTGGCCCCTTCAACCCCCGTATTACCGGAGAGGAGGACATCCAGGTCGCCATCATTGTCGAAGTCTCCCCAGCGGGCGTGGCCGATGACACCCGGCCAACTCTGAGTAACGTGAGTAAACGTCCCCTGACCGTCATTCCGGTAGAGGTAGGCGATACGACTGCTGAGCATCTGCTGGTAGGCTCCGGTCACCAGCAAGTCCAGGTCGCCATCGTTGTCGTAATCACCCCATTCAAAGGAGGCGCGCTGCAACGATGGATAGAAGGGGTCCAGGCGCGTGAAGTTGCCACTCCCGTCATTCTGGTACAGCCCGTTATTAGCCGCAACGTCCAGGTCGGCGTCGTTATCGTAGTCGCCTGTAGTTAACGCAGTGCCGAATGTTGGCACGTCAGGGTCCTGCGTGAAGGTGTCGCCGCCATCATTACGGAAGGAGGCGTGGGTGGCGAGAATATCCAGGTCGCCATCGTTGTCGTAGTCGGCCCACTCGCCCTTGCGAGAATCCCCTGTAAGGCCAGCGTCAATATTCGTGAAGCTCCACCCACCAATGCCATCGGCTCCATCGTTTCGATAAACTTCAGTATCGTAAGCGGAGGCGGCGACGAAGCCTATCAGGAGAATGTCGAGGTCATTGTCGTTGTCGTAGTCGCCCCACTCTGCCGACCCGTCGGTGATGCCGTCCAGCACGACGCCACTGTCGCTGAAGCTACCGCCCTCGTTAGTGTATACCCTGGCGATACGGGTCTCGCCACTCAGTTCCCGGCCTGTGACCAGGACATCGAGGTCTCCGTCGTTGTCGTAATCGCCCCAGGCGAGCGCGTCGCTGAGCACTGCGGGCAGGCCGGGGTTAACGTTCGTGAATAGCGGTCCACCCGCGCGTGCAGCCGTTCCGCCCATCGCGTGCAGTACCACCACGAGAAGCAGGAGAACTCCTGACCCCCTTGATAAACGAGTACCCGATGTCCAATCCTTCATCACGCACTTTCCTCTCGTGGACGCAACCATAGTCAAAGCCCCTGGATATACCAGGGGTGCCTGTGCCGGAAGGACTATCAAGTTGCTCGAATGGGGAAAACAACAGTTAAAGTGTAACGTAATTACCCGGAGCGTGCAACCACTCACGGGACTTGCCGTTAGCCAATTTGAAGTAGGCACGCATATCGCCCTCAAAAACGAGCACGTTCCCCACATGTCATGCTGAACGAAGTGAATCTGCGAAGCGACCTTAAGGGCATCCACCCAGGATGCACCAATGAACTACCTGCCGCCCATGCTCAACTACTTCGTTCCGCACCTTCCAGCTTGACCTACACCAAACTGGGTAACTCTAAGCTCCAGGGAAGTTGGCGGGGCTGTGTCAAAGTCACGCAGCTTGTAATACAACTAACAGCTATATAGCAGCTACTTATCACTATACTGGCCGCTTATCGCTCGCCAGTACTGGCCGTTACTGGCCGATACTGGTCGCAGTCCCGTATCGCCCGCTCCGTGCCCCTGCTTCTCCCTCCTCCCCAACTTTGACCCTGCCCTGGGGAAGTTGGAATAGATTCCGGCAGGATTACTCTACCGCGTCACCCGAAAGACCCACACGAACCCGTCAGTATACACTGCCTCGAAAGCCGTGCTGGCCTCTAGCGCGAGAGGGTCCAGTGTCGTCGCATCGGGCGGTGTCGGCACCTTTCCCTGTTGCGCTCCGATGTATACGTAGTCAATCCCCTCGGCCTGCATCGCCGCCGCCAATGCCTCCGGGTCACGCTGGGCCTCGCGCAGCCGCAGGAAGCGCTCGTTCACCTCGACCCGGTACTCCGGGTCGAACCCCGCCTCGTGCCCGTAGATGGCGGGGGGAACCGTCGTCGCCCGCCGCGCGCTCAACCACAGCCACCAGCCGCCGTCCGACCCCACCACCACGTTCCCGCCAAAGGCCGGAAAGCCGTTGACGTGAAAAACCGCGTCGGCAGGCGTGTTCGCCTCAACCCATGCTGCCGCCCGCTCGTCGAGCCGCGTCTGCAACGTGTGTAGTGATACCTCCGCAATCTCCGTCTGCTGCCACGCCGCGCGCGTGCCCAGCGCCAGCACCGCCAGCGCCGCCAGAACCGCGAGGGGGCGCGGTGGAATAGGCATCTGCCGCCGCAGCCACCCCACGAAATCGGTAAGGCCAATCCCGGCCAGCGCCGCCGCCGGAATGTAGAGGCCAATCTGAATCATGAAATTGTTGACCAGCCCCGTTCCCGGCAGCCGCAGCAATGTGTAGGGATTGCTCAACACGAACCACCCCAGAACCCAGCCGCCGAGCAGCAGCCCCACCACCCTGCGCCGCGCCGTCAGCCACACCACCGCCAGCGCCGCCGTGATTTGGAGCCAGCGCGGCACGTAAAAGCTCATCTCG
>DASVVH010000495.1:0-2731 GCA_036386615.1 Ardenticatenaceae bacterium | reverse complement strand
GAGGCCCGTCACCGTCCGGCCATTGAACGTACCACCATCGGTCATCAGGAAGGCGGCTTTGTTGTTGACGCCGCTATTCAAGTGAACCCCACCGCTGTCCTCACTCCCACAGTAGAAGATTGAGGAACCAATACGATCCGGGTGATTGAATGCCGGAGGGTTCTTCATGTCGCGGATAGCGCCAATCACCAGGTCTTCGCCCATGAGCCAGCGAACGCCAGCCGTGTCGTTGCCTCTGGCATTGGTCAGGTCAACGAATTCGCCCCACACGTCCGAGAAGGACTCGTTGATCGCGCCTGACTGGTAGTAATAGTAGAGATTGGAGCTGAAGTTCGTAACGCCGTGCGTCAGCTCGTGGCCCACCACGTCATCCGCGGAGGCGTAACCCTGGCCGTAGGCCATCTGCTGCCCATTCCAGAAGGCATTCTCCAGGGGGCAAGGCTGGTCCGGGTCACAGTATCGAACCGTCGAGATGAGGGCCATTCCCGCGCCATCAAGGCTGTCGCGGTTGTGTTCGTTCTTGAAGAAGTCGTAGGTATTCCCGGCGTAATCGTAGGCCAGGTCAATATCCGCGTCACCCGTCGCTGCCTGACCCTCAGTACGCCGCAGCGTACCGGGAAGCGCGCTGGTGTTGGCCGCGTCGTAGACCCTACGGTTCTTGGCTTCGGCAATCTGGTTGAATTGCAGCGTAATAGCGCCTGTCTTGGCGTCTACCAGCACCAGATACCGAATGGGCAACAGGTCGGTAGGCGTGACTTCCGTCCGCCACACGAGGCTGTTCACGCGCATACCCGGCCCTTCAAGCAGTGCGGGGTTGAAAATCCACAGTTCCGCCTGCTTGGCGCGAAGGGTCTCTACTGAAACACCCTCGTGCTTGGCAACCAACTCCAGTGCCGTCCGCTCGGCATCTGCCGCGCTGATACGTGGGTTCACATCCAGCGTCACGTTGGGTAGGGTCTCACCGTTGGCGGAGACAACACTCCCCATGCGGTTGACCTGCACAACCAACTCGCCCGCCAGGATGGGAATACCCTGGTGGCGCTGCTGGTAGCGCACAAAGGAGCGGCCATCTTCCACCTTCTGCTCCGCCATCATTGACAATTCGGCCTGTTGTTCCTGGATGCCGAAGAGGGAGCCGTAGGTACCGAGGAAGGCGCGGGCCGCCTGATCGGGAGTGGCGTCCGGCGCGAGGGCGCGAGACTGCCGGATGGGCGTCTCGTTGGAGGTGCCGATGAAACGAACCACGCCCGTTTCATCGTGATAGGAGACGACAACCTCGCCTCCACTGGCTTCGCGGAGTTGCCCCAGCAGGGCATCGTTGGGTTCCTGTGCCTGGGCCGTTGACCGGACGTGCAGCACCCCGGCCATACCGAGGAGGAGCAGCAGGCCAAAGACGAGCCTGAGTTGCGAGAATCGGCGTTGGCGATTCTTCTTGGAGGACGGCCTGTTACGTTGTGCGTTCATGGGGGGTCTCCATCAAAAAGGTTGGCGTTTGGGAGGGTTGTCGAATGTTGGACTGTGGTTGATGAGAACGAGGCCAGTCTACCAGATGCAGCGTTTCCTAAACGTTTCATCTGCCGTCTCAGCAGGCGTTTTACGAGCGGCTTTTCCGACACGAGCGATAGCCCTCGTTCTATCTAGCCTTATAGTAACGCGCAAGCGTGCCGCGAGCGTGCCAAACCGGGATAACCAGCGTGCCAAAGCGAAAATCCGGCGTACCAGAGGCGGACCGCCTGGAGTGAATATCGTTGCAGTAGCTCGGCTGTGTGGCCTGGAAAGAATTCCGAGCCACGTTTGGTAAGTGTCGGCAGGGGAGCCACCGGACGGTGGCCCCCCTTTGGATGGATGAAGAGACTAGCGGGTGCGGCGGCGCAGGAGCAGGCCCGCGCTCAGCAGCCCCAGCAGGGCGAAGGGTGCTACGATGGCCCAGGTGCCGCTCGTCGGCTGGCTCTCGAAGCGCGCCAGGGTCACGCTGGTCGGCTCCTGCTCGTCAGGCAGCGGCTCCTCCAGCTCGATGACGGGTTCGTCGGTGTAGGCATCCTCCGGCAGGGTGCCGGGGAGGGCCACTTCCGGCACCGCGTCCGCGGGCACGTCTAGCACCATCGGTGCGTCGCTTTCCTCGTAGGGCGCGCCTTCGAGGCTTTCCGGCTCGACCAGTTGCGGCTCCGCGTCGCCAACGGAGGCAGCCATCAGCGCGCTCTCGGCCTGCTCGGATTCGGCGAGGCGGTTCCAGTTGTAGTAGTCAGGGCTGACGCCGAAGCCTACTACCTTCATGTTGAGGTCGGAGACCCGGTTGATGGTGGCACTGGCAGCAACGGTGGTGCCGTTCATGGTGTAGAGGTAGTTGTAGCCCGTGCCATGATGTCGCCACAGGATGTCGGCCTTACCATCACCCGTGAAGTCACCCACGCCCGCGACCTTGTAGTTGAGGTCACTGAGGCGGACGATGGCAGTGTTGCTGACGACGGTCTTGCCGTTCATCAGGTAGATGCTGTTCTGTCCGGTGCTGGCATTGCGCCACAGGATGTCCGCCTTCCCGTCCGCGTTGAAGTCGCCCACGCCCGCGACCTTCATGTTGAGGTCGGAGACGCGGTTGATGGTGGCGCTGGCAGCGACGGCGGTGCCGTTCATGGTCCACAGGTAGTTGTAGCCCGTGCCGACGTGCCGCCACAGGATGTCGGTCTTGCCATCGCCCGTGAAATCGGCGAGTCCGGCCACGGTGTAGTTGAGG
>DASVVH010000494.1:0-3313 GCA_036386615.1 Ardenticatenaceae bacterium | reverse complement strand
CTGGCTACAGCGCGCGACGGTCGTGAAGGCCAAAGACGCGCGCCCCTGGTTGTGGCTGGCCCGGACCACCGACGACCCCTACGAGAAGGAAGATTTTCTCAATACGGCTCTCAGCCTTGACCCTTTTGACGTAGAGGCCCGCCGCGAGATGGCACTGCTCAAAGGGCTAATCAACCCCAAGGAGCTTCTGCCGTTGGGTCAAGGGCTGGCTCCGAGCCACCCGGCAGAGCCTGAAGCTGCCAAGATGCGCGCCTTTCTCTGCCCTTCGTGCGGCGGTTCGATGAAGTACGAGTCGTACCTGCAAGCGATGCGCTGTGAGCGCTGCGGCAACACGCGGCGTGTCGAGGAACAAAACGCGGCGAACGATGAGCGCGCGCTGGAGTTCGTGTTGCCCACTGCGCGCGGCCATCGCTGGGCGGAGGCCCACCACCTGATGACCTGTACACAATGCGGGGCGACCAGCCTCCTGCCGCCGACGCAGGTAACAGTCGCCTGCCCCTTCTGCGGCTCCGACGCGCTGATTGAATCCTCCGAAACGGCGGGGCTGCTGGAACCGCAGGCCATCGCGCCGCTTCGGATTCAACAGAGGGGCGCGGAGGAGTTGCTGCTGCTCTGGCTCAAGCAGCAGCTTGGCGACAAGGCTGACGACGTTGAGGTCGCTCCCGTGCGCGCCGCCTATTACCCTTTCTGGACCTTCGATGCGACCTACGCCATTCGGCGCGGCACTTCGGAACTGACCAACCTCGATGATCGGCCACACGACAGCCAGAACTTCATGCAGTTCGACGACGTGCTCGTTTCGGGCACCTCGAAAATTTCGAGCGAGATACTGCGGCGGCTGGAACCCTTCAAACTCACGGAAGTCGCCGCCTTCAAACCGGAGTTCCTGGCGGGCTGGGCGACCCTCGCCTATGACCGTTCGCTGGCCGATGCCTCCATTGAGGCGCGCGGGCAGATGGTGCAGGAGGCGCGCAGGCAGATGTTCGGTGGCAACGCGCCGGGACGCTTCTCCGACTTCACCTACAAGCAGGTGCTCCTGCCCTTGTGGGTAGGCAGCTACCTCAGCGAGGGGCGCAGCTACTCCGTGCAGATTAACGGGCAGACGGGGCGCGTCGGCGGGCAGCGGCCCGGCAGCCGGGGCACGGGGCTGCTCACGCGGCTCTTTGGACGGTAGACGGAGGACGGTAGCGGCATTCGCAGACACGCTATACTCCCGCAAGAAAAAAGACCCTCGCCGCGCTGGCGAGGGTCTTTTTTAAAATTCTATAGGGTTAATTCTACCTTGCACACAGCTTCTCAACCGTCATTACCCCTACACACCAGCACAGCAGATGGCACAGCACAAGGCTGGTGGAGGCGTCGTCCGTAGAATCCCCGTAGGGGATGGCGAAACTCGTAGCCGAGGATGGAGAGGGGCGTTGTTTGTCCCTCGTAATCCTCGGCGGCATGGGCATTACACAACCCTATTCCCCGGAAACTCACATGCCCCGAACCCAGCACCCCAAACGCACGCCCGACCTACCTCAACTGCTCGACGTTCTAACCCGGCACGGCGTCCGCTACGTCCTCACCGGCTCCGTCGCCGCGAAGCTGTACGGCGTTGAGGTCCATGAGCCGGGCGACCTCGACATCACCCCCGCGCTCGACCACGAGAACCTACGCCGCCTCGCCGACGTGCTTCTGGAAATCGAGGCGCAATTGGAGGAGGCTTCGGCGGGCCATTGGGAGACGCAGCCCAACGGCGAGAAAAAGTGGGTCGCCGACGACCTCACGCCCGCACTCAGGGAGGCGCGGGCCAACTGGTCCCCCGACCCCACCGACCTCACGACGCTGGACCACCTCTTCCTCTCGCGCTACGGCAACTTTGACGTGGTGCCGGAGGTGAGCGGCACCTATGAAGCCCTCGCCCGCCGCGCCGTCACGATGAACGCCTACGGGCACGACCTCCTCGTCGAGCACGTTGACGACCTCCTGGCAACCCTCACCGTCCCGCGTCGCAACAAGGACGTGCCCCGCGTCCACCACCTCCGCGACATTCAGCGCCAGCAGGGGGGCTTGTACGACAGGTAAAGTGAGAGTAAAGTTGAGGCAGCTAGAGCTATTCGGGCGCGTCTGCGATGGAAGGAGCTAAACACTTATGCCACTTATAGAAGTTCTACTCGGCTCACTCGGCCCCGCGATTGGCAAGTCTTTGTTGAAGTTGTGGCTAAAGGATCAGGAACTGGCAGTAGATGTCGGCTCCTCAGTGATAGATTTGCTCAAGCAGAAAGGGATGGACTTTGCCACTCAGAGAGCGGGAGCGCGTGCATTTGAACGCATTGGGGATGAGGTAGCGCAGAGTCTGAAGCCATTGTTTAAGGATGCTAGACTTGAGGAGAACGAACAGGAGGCCGTTGCACTTGCTGTCGCAGAGACATTGGAGAAGGCCAGGATTGACACAACGCTCTTGGCAGAGAAGAACCTGGAGCCAACCGTTCTCGCCAAATTTCTAATTGATTCTCGCGCTCTGGCGGCGCGGGATCTCTCGGAAAGGGCGAGCACGTTATATGAGCGTATCCTGCAAGAAGTCGCCCGGCGGATAGTAGCTATTGCAGCGCAGCTTCCAGGTTTTCAAGTGGAGGCGTTAGGTGAAGTCCTCAGGCGCGAGGACGAACTGCTTCGTTATGCCGTTGAGATACTCGAAAAGGTACGTGAATTAGAGGAGGCCAGCCGCGCGGCAAATCCCACACTACGCTATGCAGAGTTTGAGACGAAGTATCGGGAAACGGTCCTTCGCAAACTGGACCGCGTGCAATTGATAGGCGTTGATGTTTCAGCCACAAGCCGGGAGCAGCGGTTGAGCATGGCGTATATCAGCTTGAGGGTGGCTGAAAATTGGGAGCGTTTGATTCTCTCGTCAATTACCCACATTACTGGTGATGGAGGGGAGCGTGAAACCCTAGCCGTGACCAAGGAGCAGGTCTTGAAGCGGCTTCGTGCAATGGGCAAAGAACAGTTCATTCAGCGTTCAGCCGCCTTATTCGATACATCTAGTTTTGGGTTATATCGCGCAGCAACGGCAGAAGAAGTTTTCGATCTATTAGTCCAGTCGCCATCCGATGATAGGGCCGGAGGTCGAGCCGAGAGAGCAGTTGAAGAGGCATTGGCTGGACGGCAACGATTATTGATAAGAGGGATTGCTGGATCAGGCAAGACCACGCTCCTGAAATGGATTGCAGTCAATGCGGCGGGGCGAAAGTTTTCAGGACGATTGGAGGAATGGAACGACGCGGTACCATTCTTCCTGCCATTGCGCGAATACGTAGACCGTGAA
>DASVVH010000493.1:0-5447 GCA_036386615.1 Ardenticatenaceae bacterium | reverse complement strand
GGTGGAGGCGACGACCACCATCCGGCCCGTCGCCAGGAACAGCTACATCGCCAATCCGGGCATCGGCTGGCAGGAATCGCACGACATGGATGCCCCGCTCCTGCCGGAGACGGTGGCTTACCGCCGCCCGGAGTACAATTGGAGCCTGCTCAATCCATCGCGCGACAATTACAATTGGGGTCCGATTGACGGGGATCTCCAGGCCGCGACTGCCGAGGGCAAGCAGCTCTCGTTCCGCATCTATACGATGCGCGGCTCAGGGTTTGGCGGGCACCAGATGCCGGGGTGGGTCTTCGACCGGGGGGTGGTTCTCCGCTCGAATGGCGAGCCGGACTACGCGAATTGCGCCTATCAGGAAGAGTGGGGGCGCTTCGTGGATGCCCTGCGAGCGCGCTACGATGGTAACTCGAACATCGCCTTTATAGATATTTCGGGATACGGCCAGTTCAACGAGTGGAACTACGGGGACCACACCACCTGGGAGGATGGAACGCCCGACGCGATGGCGCGTCAGCGGTTGGCCGACATCTTCATCGGCGGCTCGGCGACGATTCAGTGCCGCGACGGCGATTGGCGGTACCACACGGTGCAGTATAACTACCGGGGCTTCCGAGAGACGCAGCTACTGATGCCCTACGGCGGCATCCAGAAGACCTCGCGGTACGTCGCGGGCCGCCGCCCCGACGTGGGCATTCGCCACGATTGCCTCGGCTCGCCGCGCTTTACCGATAGCCTCATGGACAAGATTGGCGACGTGGTGGCGGCGACGTGGCGCACCGCGCCCATCGTCTTCGAGTTCTGCGGGAACAGCGATGTGGAGGCGAACTTCTTCTCGAACGCGCGAACGACCCTGCAACAGACTCACGGCTCCATCGTCCACGATAATCTTGCCGGGGACTACTCGGCCTCGGTGGTGGGGGAGGCGATACGGCTGGCGGGGTATCGCTACGTTGTGAAGCAAGTCACTCATCCGACAGCGGCGCGCGCCGGAAGTTCCATCGAGGTCGCTATGACCTGGGTGAACACGGGCTACGCGCCCGCCTACGCGCGCATGGGCCAGGACCTCCGGGTGCGTGTCTACCTGCTCGACAGCAGGGGGCGCATCGCTCACAACTGGGTTCTGAACGCCAATCCCAACACCTGGATGCCCGCCGACCCCCTGCCCGGTTCGCCGCCGGAGCAGCGGATCCGGGAGCGGCTGCGCGTGCCGGGGAGCCTCGCGGGGGGAAGGTACAGGCTCGCGGTTGCCATCGTCAACACCCGCGATTGGCAGCCAATCCAGTTGGCGGTGCAGGGGCTGGATTCCAAGGGACGCTTGCCGCTCGGCACGCTTCAGCTTACTGAGACGAACCGGGTGATGCTGCCCTTCGCTTTTAACCGGACCATCCGCTAGCCCGGCCCGACAGCAGGCAAACTTCAAATATCGAGAGGCGCGCGGCCACAGGGTCGCGCGTCTTTTTTGGCCCATCAGAGAGGAGGTGAGCTGAAGTAGGACCTTAGTACAATTGAGGACGGGGCTATCTGCCGTATACTTGGAACTGTCAAAGCTGACTGGGGCACCTGCAACCAACAGACGCCCTGCAATACCGATAAACGCAAACCCTGTGAAAACAGGCGACGCAAAGCTATGGGTCTAACGCTCTACGGAGCTACGACTGCCAGGCTACCGAAGATTCAGGGTGAAAGATGTCCCTACCTACTCGCTACCTCGCCGCCATCGCATTCTGCCTCGCGCTCCTTGGTCTGGTCTTCTCCTCGCCCAACCGCGCTTTCTCCGACAGCAGCACGCTCGCGCCGTCCGACAGCGAAACTCTCCCCGGAGAGGTGCTGGAGTTCGCCGCCGCCGAGGCCAACGCCTCCTCCGACGCCATGATGGCGGTTGCCCCGCAAGCGATTGGCGACTACCTCGCCAATCCCGGCATCGGCTGGCAGGAGGCGCACCGCCCGAACGAACCTCTCCTCCCTGAGACCGTTTCCTACCGCCGCTCCGCGTATGGCTGGGCATCCGTGAACACGGCCCCCGGCGTGTACGACTGGAGCGCGATTGACCGCGACCTGGAAGCCGCCGTGAGCAAGGGAGGCCAGTTCTCCTTCCGCCTGTACACGATGCGCGGAACGGGCTGGGGCGGCCATCAACTCCCGCAGTGGGTGCTGGATCGGGGCGCAACGCTCCTCTCCGGCGGCGAACCTGATTATCTCAATTGCGCCTATCAGGAAGAGTGGGCGCGGTTCGTGGACGTGATGCGCCAGCGCTACGACGGTAACTCCAACATCGCCTTCATTGACATCTCCGGCTACGGCGAGTTCAACGAGTGGAACTGGGGCCCGGTGACGGTGTGGGAAGAGGACTCGCTGGACGGGCAGAGCCGCCAACGGCTAGCCGATATGTTCATCGGCGGGTCCGGCGCGACGAAGTGCCGCGACGCCAATGGGCAGGAGCGCACGGTCGAGTACAGCTACGCGGGCTTCCAGCAGACGCAACTCCTGATGCCCTACGGCGGCATCCAGAAATCGGTTCGCTACGTCACGAGCCGCCGCCCGGACGTGGGCATCCGCCACGACTGCCTCGGCGCGCTCCGCTACACGGACAGTCTCCTGAACAAGGTCGGGGACGTAATCGAGAACACCTGGCGCAACGCCCCCATCGTCTTCGAGTTCTGCGGGAACAGCGATTCGGAGCCTAACTTCTTCGGCAACGCCGACAAGGTTCTGCGCCAGACGCACGGCTCGCTCGTTCACGACAACCTCTTCGAGAACCGCCCGGAAGGAACCATACGCGAGGTGCTGAAGCTCGCGGGCTATCGCTACGTGCTGAACCGCTCCTCCTATTCCGGCTCCGCCGAGCTTGGCGGCATGATGAATCTGGCGATGACCTGGACGAACGCGGGATACGCGCCCTCCTACCCCCGCATGGGCCAGCGCTTCAAGGTTCAGTTCTACCTGCTGGACGCGCAGGGCCGCGCACGGGTCGCCTGGAATCTCAACAGCAACGTGGCCGCGTGGATGCCCGCCGACACGCTCCCCGGCACGCCGCCGGAGCAGAACATCCAGCAGGGGCTGCGCGTTCCCGCCCACCTCCAGGCGGGGCAGTACACCGCCGCCGTCGCCATCGTCAACGAGCGCACGGGCCAACCCATCCAACTCGCCATCGGCGGGCGCGACGGACAGGGCCGCTACCATCTCGGAGCGGTGCAAATCACCGAGTCGGGTGCCCAGGGCGAACCTGAGCCGCAGCCACAACCGCAGGGCTACGCCGTCTACATGCCCCTGATGTCGAACAGCGATTGACGCATCTGGTTCACCACAGAGAGAGGCCCGCGCATTGTCGCGGGCCTCTTTTTGGGTACACTCCCCTGCGTATGATGCGACACCTTCTGCTCTCGGAGCGCGTAGACCGACCCGAAATTCTCGACGAGGGGCTGGGAAGCGACTTCGAGGTACGGCGCTCCCTGGAAGACCTGCGGCGGCTGAACCGATGGCTCTTCGGGGCGCGGGTAACGCTGGGGACGCTACAGGCGTGGCTGCGCGAGACGCCGAAGCCCGCAACAGTGCTGGAACTGGGCACGGGGAGCGGCCAGATGGCCCAGGCACTAGCGCGCTGGGCGCTGCGCGAGCATCAGGCGGTGCGAGTGCTCGCGCTCGACTTCGCGCCCCGGCACCTGGAAGTCGCCCGGCGGTGGAGCGAGGCAGAGGGAGCACCGCACCTCCTGCTGTTGGGCGGCAACGCGCTCGCCCTGCCCCTCGCGGACCAGAGCGCGGATTATGTCAACTCGTCCCTCTTTCTACATCACTTTGACACGCCCGCGCTGCACCGCCTCTTTGGGGAGTGCAGGCGCGTGGCGCGGCGCGGCCTGGCGATGAGCGACCTGTGGCGGCACCCCCTCCCGTACTACCTGTACAAAGCGGCGGCGGAACCCCTCTTCGTCCGCTCCCCTGTCACCCGCGCAGACAGCACCGTCTCCTTTCACCGTTCCTATCGCCCCGCCGAAATCGAGCGCATCGCCAGGGAGGCGCTGCCGGACGCGGAGGTAGAAGTCAGGCTCCATTTCCCCAGCTTCCGGTGGATGCTGGCGGCGCGCTGGGACACAAAGTAGAGATGAACAGCGAGGGGCGAGCGTTTGATGTGGTTGTCATTGGCGGGGGGCTGGCTGGCTGCGCGGCGGCTATCCTGCTGGCCGAGGCGGGGCACCGCGTCACCCTCCTCGAACAGCATCACTACCCACGCCACAAAATGTGCGGCGAGCACCTTTCCGCCGAGGCCACCCCTATCCTGAAGCAGCTCGGCGTGTGGGAAACCATACAGGCGGAGCGGCCCGCGCGCCTCACCACAGCGCGCATTGTCGAGCCTCGCGGGAGACGGCTGGACGTGGCACTGCCCGCGCCCGCGCTTGGCTTCTCGCGCTATCGCCTGGACCACCTGCTGCTGGAGCGGGCGCGGGCGGTGGGCGTGGCGGTCTATGAAGGGTGCGCCGCCAGCGAGGTTCGCGGCTCCCTAGCCGATGGATTTGAGGTGGAGGCACGCGGTGAGAGTTTCAGGGCACGCGTGGTCCTGGGGGCGTGGGGCAAGCGCTCCACGCTTGACCGCACCCTTGAGCGTCAGTTTTTCGCACAACGAGCGGGATTCATGGCGCTAAAGGCGCACTTTCGCGGCCCGGCACCCGAAGAGCGAACGGAACTGTACACCTTCCCAGGCGGCTACTGCGGCATCAATCTCGTGGAGGGGGGCGTGGTGAACCTCTGCCTGCTGGCGACGGACGCGGCGTGGGCGCGAAGCGGGAAGCGCATCGAGGGAATGTGGGCAATGATTGGGCGCGAGAACCCGGCGCTCGGCGAGCAGATGCGCGGCGCGGAGAAGGTCTCGGAGGATATCGTCATCTCCAACATCTCCTTCCGGCGCAAGGCTCCTGTCGAGCAGGAGGTGCTCATGCTGGGGGACAGCGCCGAACTCATATCGCCGCTCGCGGGCAATGGGCAATCTATGGCCCTGAGCGCCGCGATGCTGGCAGCGGAGAGGGCAGACGCCTTCCTGCGCGGGCAGATGGACGCTGCCACTCTATGCGCGGGCTACGCGGCGGCGTGGCGGCGGCAGTTCCGTGAACGGCTGGTGCTGGGGCGGGCGCTACAGCCCCTCTTCCTGAACCCGACGGCGCTCGCCCTGGGGATTCGGGTTGCGAATCTGGCCCCACCAGTGGCGCAGTGGCTGGTCAATGGCACGCGGGCACGCCGCCTCGACTCGCTAACACCCACCGGATAAGCGCCCTCTGCTTGAGGAGAACCGACTACCTCATCTTCAGGGGAAGGGCATCGAACTCAGCCGCAAGGTTCGCTAGGGCATCGAGCGCCCAGCACATCGCGTGGTTGCGCGTCGGGAAGCCGTGCTCCGTTCGCGCCGCCGTCGAGTTCTCATTCACAGCGGCCTCCCACTCCTCCACGCCGACTCGACCCAC
>DASVVH010000492.1:0-2867 GCA_036386615.1 Ardenticatenaceae bacterium | reverse complement strand
TCCTGGGGCTGGCCTCGATTTCCGTCTACGGGGCGGTCCTCGCGGGCTGGTCCAGCAACAACAAATACTCCCTGATTGGCGGACTCCGCGCCTCCTCGCAGATGATTTCCTATGAGTTGGCGATGGGCCTTGCCGTGCTGGGCGTCGTAATGCTCTCCGGCTCCCTGTCGCTGATTGATATTGTCAATGCCCAGGCGGGAGGGCGGCTCTTCGCCCTGCTGCAACCGCTCGGCTTTTTCATCTTCTGTATCACGATGGTGGCCGAGGCGCGGCGTGCTCCTTTCGACCTGCCGGAAGCGGAGCAGGAGTTGGTGGCTGGCTTTCACACCGAGTATAGCGGCATGAAGTTCGCCATGTTCTACCTGGCCGAGTACATCTCCATGATTGTCATGAGCGCCATCGCGTCCAGCCTCTACCTGGGTGGCTGGCGTGGCCCTTTTGCCGAGGACTACCCAATCCTCGGTTTCATCTACCTCTTCCTGAAAATCCTGATTTTCCTCTTCGTCTTCGTCTGGATTCGCGCGACCTTCCCGCGTCTGCGCTACGACCGCCTGATGGACGTTGGTTGGAAAATCCTGCTGCCGCTCGCGCTGCTGAACCTCGCCATCACCGCCGTCGCTGTCGTGGCGGCAGATACACGATTCTTCGGCCTGCTGGGCTGACACTGGCGGATTGACGCAGCGCCTGCTAGAACATGACGTGAAAGGGTTCTACCCATGCTTGATGAGATGCTGAGAGGTCTGGGCACCACGCTCAGACAGTTGTTAAAAAAGCCTGTGACCATCGAGTACCCGAACGTGAAGCGTCCGGTCTTCGAGCGCTTCCGGGGGCGGCACGAGTTGAAGCGCCACCCTAATGGGCTGGAGCGCTGCATCGGCTGCTCGCTCTGCTCGTCGGCCTGCCCCGCCGATGCCATCTACGTGGTCCCCGCCGAGAACACGGACGAGGAGCGCTACTCGCCCGGCGAGCGCTACGCCAAGGTCTACGAAATCAACATGATTCGCTGCATCTACTGCGGCTACTGCGAGGAGGCGTGCCCCGTAGACGCCATCGTCCTGGAGCACAACTACGAAATCTCCTCGTACAGCCGCGAGGCGATGATTTACACCAAGCAGATGCTCATAGTTCCGCCGCCCAATGGTGCGCCTGACACGCCGCAGCGTGGCTACGCGCCGCCGCCGCAGTACATGCCTGCCCCCTCGGCTCACCCGAACCGCGTGGAGATGCCACCGCCCGGCGGCAGGATTACCTCCTACGTCGCGCCGGAAGAAGAGGTGACGGACTACGTGCGCGAGCAGTTGCTGGACGCGGACCGCGACAACGTTGCTGACGCGGAGGAGTACCGCCAGTGAGTGATTTCCTCTTCTATCTCTTCTCCGTCGTCGCTGTCGCTGCCGCGATAGGGATGATTCTGGGGCGCAACGCCACCTACAGCGTGCTCCTGGCAGTCGTCAACTTCGCGATGGTTGCCATGCTCTACCTGATGCTGGGCGCGCCATTTCTGGCGGCAGTACAGGTTATCGTGTATGCTGGGGCGATTCTGGTGCTCTTCCTGTTCGTGGTCATGCTCATGGGCAACGACCCCGGCCCAACCTGGGAGCACATTCCTTTGCAGCGCCCCCTCGGCCTGCTCTTCACCATCGCTCTCATCGCCGGGCTGGTGCCTATTGTCGCCTTGCAAAATGTCACGGGGCCGCGCTCCGGGCAGATGATGACGGGTGACGACAACCCGACGCGCCTGGGCGAGGCGCTCTTTAGCGGCTACGTTCTGCCATTCGAGGTCACGTCGCTCATCCTGCTAGTCGCCATAATCGGGGCCATCGTTCTGGCAAAGCGCAGTGCTTACCGCGAGAGCCGCGTCGAACACCTGGACGTTGAGGACGAGACGTTTGAGACGGCGGTTGCAGATTAACCCACGAGTTTCCCAAGGTCAGAACAGCGCATGGATGCTCTAAGCCCGGTTACCACCTCCCACTATCTGCTCGTTTCCGCTGTGCTCTTCAGCCTCGGCGTGATGGGCGTCATGCTGCGCCGCAGCGCCATCATCGTCTTTCTCTGCGTCGAGTTGATGTTGAACGCGGTCAACCTGACGTTCGTTGCGCTCTCGCGCGAGCTAGGCTCGATGGACGGGCAGGTCGTCGTCTTCTTTGTCATGACCCTCGCCGCCGCCGAGGTCGCCATCGGCCTTGCCCTGATTGTCGCCATCTTCCGCACGTTGGGCAGCACCGACGTTGACGACGTTGCGGAAATGCGAGGCTAGCGCCATAAACTGCGATGTGAGCGGAACGATGGTTAGCTCTGCAACCCTCTTGAAAGCATCGCGACCATCGTTCGCGGTCTGCCGTTATCCCGTATCCCACATCCCGGATCCCGCATCTCGACCATGATTGAATACATCTGGCTCATCCCATTGTTGCCCCTCCTTGGGGTGGTCATCAACACCTTCTTCGGACGCGCACTGCCGCGCAACATAGCGGCGTGGCTGGCGGCGGGACTCGTCGGCATCGCGGCGGCCATCTCCCTCGCGCTCCTGCTGGACGTTCGCAGCCAGGGCGAGGAGTTTCACGGCGCGACCTATACGCTCTACCGATGGATGAGTGCCGGGGAGTTCTCCGTGAACGTCGCCTTCTGGGTGGACCAACTCTCCGTCCTCATGACGATGATTGTGACGGGCGTCGGCTTCTTCATCCACATGTATTCCATCGGGTACATGGCGCATGACGACGGTATTCGCCGCTACTTCATCTACCTGAACCTCTTCATCTTCGCCATGCTCATGCTGGTGCTGGCGGACAACTACCTGCTCCTCTTCCTCGGTTGGGAGGGCGTGGGCCTCTGCTCGTACCTGCTCATCTCCTTCTGGTTCA
>DASVVH010000491.1:0-10810 GCA_036386615.1 Ardenticatenaceae bacterium | reverse complement strand
CCAGAGCCACGTCATCGCCTTGCAAAGCGTCAATGATGCGTGAGAGGTCCACCCGCAGTTGAGCGAACCACAGTTCAAACGCCTGATGCGTGACGACGAAGAGGTGCTCGTCAGGGTGGCGTACCACATCCGGCGTCGGCTGGAGCTTGAGTAGCTCCCCCAGATGCAGGTAATCGCAGTAATGCGTTCGAGTCGGGTCGTTGACGACGTGGCCGCAGGGTAGTTTCTCCATTGGAACGCCTCTTGTGAACGATTGATAGGTGGTGAAGGATAGCAGCAGATCACGTCATGTATAGGCGGCAGGCAGAGCGCGGGGGATGGCCTGCCCGGTGCCAGGTTGGCCGAGCCACTGGTCGCCATCTACGAGCAGGGTGCCGCGCCGCCACACCTTGACAGGACGGCCCACCCCGGAGACGCCCTCCCACAGGTCGTAATCTACGGCCATCTGGTGAGTCTCGGCGCGAATGGTCCAGGGCGCGTGGGCGTCCCACAGCAGAATGTCGGCGTCCGCGCCGGGGGTCAGGCTGCCCTTGCGCGGCGCGAGGCCGAAGATGCGCGCCGGATTGGTAGAGGTCAGTGCGACGAATTGCTCCGGCGAGAGCCGCCCCTGGTTGACACCGAAGTGCCAGAGCAGCGTCAGACGGTGCTCGATGGCGGGCACACCGTTGGGTATCCAGTCGAAGCGCGTCAGGCCCCGCGTTTTCTGGTCGGCGAAGCGGAAGGGTGCGTGGTCGGTGCTCAGCACCAAGAGCGTACCATCTGCGAGGGCGGACCAGAGCGTCTGCTGGTCCGCCTCGGTGCGGAGCGGCGGTGAGCAGACGTACTTCGCGCCCTCAAAGCCGGGACGGTGCAGGTCGGCGGCGGTGAAGAAGAGATATTGAGGGCAGCTCTCGCCATACACAGTCGCACCCTCATGTTGGCCGCGCCGGATGGCCTCAATGGAACCCCGGCAGGTGACGTGGACGACGTAGAGCGGACTGCCCGCCATCCGCGCGAGAGCGATGGCGCGGTTGGTCGCCTCGGCCTCTGCCAGAGAGGGGCGGACGGTTGAGTGCCAGCGCGGTTCGGTGTGCCCGGCGGCGATGGCCTCGCGCTCCAGCAGGTCTATCACCTCGCCCGTCTCGGCATGGACGAGAGGCAGCAGGCCCAGCGCGCTGGCGCGGCGACAGAGGACGAAGAACTGCTCGTTGTCCAGCATCATGCCGCGAGCCTTGTAGGCCAGGAAGAGTTTGATGGTGTTGACACCCCACGCGGGCAGGTCCTCCATCTCTTCAAGCACCTGCGGGGTCGGGTCGAGGATGGTGACGTGGAAACCGTAGTCTATGACCGCCTTGCCCGCAGCCCGCGCTTCCCACAGGTCGAGCGTGCGCCGCAGGGAGTCGCCGCGTGTCTGGTTGGCGAAGTCTATGTGTGTGGTCGTGCCGCCGAAGGCCGCCGCGCGGTGCCCCGTGTAGAAATCGTCCGAGGTGGCACAATCGGGGGCGACGGGCATATCCAGGTGAGTATGAACGTCAATGCCGCCGGGCAGCAGGAGAAGGCCCGCCGCGTCTACCAACTCGTCGCCCTCGTGGGGTTCCAGACGCGGCCCAATGGCAGCGATTTGCTCCCCTTCAATGCGTAGGTCCGCCGCGAAGGAGCCATCCACCGTAACAATGGTGCCGCCCTGTATCAGTGTTGCCATACAACAGATTCTATCCCCTCGTGTCAGGGTTGCAAGGTGAAGACTTTGATGACCTTCCAGCCAGGTGTCTGGGATTGGGGTCTATGACTTGCTGTATGGAGGCGACGTAATCAGCGAACCAGCAAGGAGGCAAATATGGGTAACGAGTGGCGACCATCGGATCGCATCCCGCAGCGCACTGAGGACCTGTCGGAGATTCGCCAGGAGCAGGAGGAGCGGGTAGCGAACCTCGAAGCGAAACAGGCCGAGAGGTTCCAGCAGGAGGTACAGGAAGGGCAGCAGGAGGACGAGGAATCATCCTGAGTTCCGCGCCAGGGGCGTGTCGCAGTTTCAACTCAGGGGACGCTATCTGGAACATCCAACCTTATGTCAAGCAACGCCAACATCTATCGTCCTTCAATGTTGGCATTTGTTGGCTTTGCTTCACATAACGCGACCCAACCATCCATGCCTGCACTCCTGAGACGCTATCTCCGTCTCCCCTCCCACTTTGCCACGACCCTGAGTTCTGCGCCTGCCTTTGACGCAGCCGCCCACCCCGTGTTATGCTGTGAACATCTGCCAACGAGGAGAGTTTCACAGAATGGCGCAACAGTGGAAGGGCGGCTGCCTTCGTATCGAAATCGAGGAGGTTCAGGGGTCGCACCCCCTCGATGATCTCCACGCGCGGCTCTACATTCGCGCCTACGTTGAGGGCGGCGAGGACGAGGAGTGGTTCATCCCGAACGGGGGGCACCCACTGCACATGCGCCGCCAGGGTCGCCAGATAGAGATTGCACGCTACCCGGCCTACGTAACGACCTCCCCAAACTGGAGGATGGAGGGCGGGCTGTATCTGATAGACTTCGGGATGCTGCTCGAATCGTTGAGCGCCGCCGTCGAGTGGGCAATGCAGGACTTGCCCGGTGAGTTCGCGGAGGACGACATGGTACAGGTGCTACTACAGCAGTGGGAGCGAGCCTGGCAGCGGTTCAGCCGCCTCGCCACCTTCCGCCGCGTATCACTGGTGCCTGTTTTGTAGCCTGTTCAACCCAATCAGGTATGAGGGAAGCCCGCCCATAGGTGGGCTTTTTGTTGCTGGCGATTTAGGTGAGACGGAGCCGGAGATTGAGGGTATCAATCAGGGCGGTAAGAAAATTGCGCCCCTCTGCGAGGGCGGATTCGTAGCTCTCGGCGCTCTGGTGGCTGAGTTCGAGGAGAAGAGGGCCGTCGTTACCTATGTCGGCCAGGGCGATGAGCAGGGCCTGCCAGTCAATGATGCCCCTGCCGGGCGGAAGGTGACGCGCACCGTGCGGGTCGAAGTCGCTGAGGTGGACGGTGGCGATGTGGCCTTTCATAGCTTGAACCATATCGTCCGGCGGGATGCCTACCTCGGCGGCCTGAAAGCTGTCGAAGGTGAAGCGCAGGCCCGGAATGGCTGCCAGCGCCTCCGAGATGTGGTCAGGGGTGCGAAGCATGCACCAGGAGACGTTTTCGAGCGTCAGGGTCAGACCCGCGTCCCGCGCCCAGCCATGCCAGCGCGCCACGCTGTCCCAAATGGCTTCCTGGCTCAGGCCCTTCTCCATCTCCTCCAGCCGCGCACCGTGCCAGTTGACGACCTTCGCGCCGATGCCGGAGGCGAGTTCGAGAGCCTGGCGGAAGAGGGCGTCGGAGTCGGCGCGGCGGGGCGGGTACGGTGAGAAAACGTCAAAGTCACGCGTGTGGAGGTGGACAGAGTGGACGCGAATGCCACGCGAGAGTACGGTGCGTAGGATGCGCCGCGCGAAGATGGGCGTGTACTCGCTGGGCGTCTGGAGAAAGAGTTCGGCCACGTCGTAGCCGAGTTCGTTGATGGAGTGCAGCGCGTGCTCCATCGTCTGGAAGGGGTAGAAGGTGCCGGTGGAGACGCCAATGGGCCAACTCATCGTGGCTCCCAATCGCCCAACTCGTAGAGGATGGCGGTGGCGGCGGCGATAGCGGCGGTCTCGGCACGGAGGATGCGCGGGCCGAGGGTAACGGGATGGGCACCGTAGGCTTGCGCGTTGAGCACCTCGTCCTCCTCGAAACCACCTTCGGGACCAATGAAGAGGTTGACACGGGTGGGACGTGGCGCGTCGGGCGGGTTGAGGGCCTCCTTTAGGCTGTGTGTTTGCTCGCCTTCCCAGGGGATGAGCGAGAGGCCACCGCGCGCGCGGGCCTCGCCCAATGCTACATCGAAGAGTTGCGGTTCGGAGAGTTCGGGCAGGAAGTAGCGTCCGCTCTGCTCTGCCGCCTCGCGGATGATGGCCTCCCAGCGGTCCAATTTGGCGTCACCGAGGTCGTCAAGGGAGCCGAGGACGGAGCGCTGGGTGAGGACGGGCACGAAGCGGACGATGCCGAGTTCGGTGCCCTTCTGAAGTACGAGGTCCAGCTTCTTGCCTTTGAGGAGGGCAGCGTAGAGGGTGAGGTGGGTGCGCGGCTCGGTGTCGCCCTGATGGGTAGCGCGGACGGTGCCCTGGGCGGAGCGCTTGGCGATGGTGTGCAGTTCGACCTCGCGGGCGAGGCCGCTGTTGTCGAGCACGAGCACACGGTCGCCCTGCCGCAGGCGCAGGACGCGCGTCAACTGATGCGTGAGGTCTGCTGGAAAGAAGACCTCGTCGCCTTCAATGAGTTCGGATGGTATAAAGAACCTGTACATGCGAGATGCGAGATGCTAGATGTGAGATTGATAGCAACGGTGTTTAGACGAGTTCTGAAGGTTCTCCTTATGAATGGTGGGTGAGAGCCAAGCCTACCCAATCGCCTTGCGATAAGCGCTCGCTTATGGTGAGGCTGAGGGCGGCGATGCGCTCTTGCAGCCATGCTTCACGCTCGGCGATGATGCCCGCGAGGAGGATGCGGCCACCGGGCGCGAGGCGGGCGAGGGCACTGGGCAGCAGCAGGAAGATGACCTCGGCGAGGATGTTGATGACGATGACATCAAAGGGGCCATCGAAGGCATCTATGGAGCCTTGCGCGACTTGTATCTGCTCCTGGAGGCCATTGAGCGCTGCGTTTTCCTGGGTGGCGCGGACGGCGACGGAGTCGGTATCACTGGCGACTACAGGCGACGCGCCGAGGCGGACGGCGGCGATGCTGAGGATGCCACTGCCCACGCCCACGTCAAAGAGGCGGTCGCCGGGGCGGACGTGGCGCTCCATGAGGAGGAGGCAGAGTTGGGTGCTGGGGTGGGTGCCCGTGCCGAAGGCCATGCCGGGGTCTACGCGGACGGGCAGGTCGCCGGGGTCTAGCGGCTGGTCGTCCCAGGCGGGGACGATGACGAGGCGATCACCCGGTTTGGTGCGGGTGTAGTGCTGCTTCCAGGTTTCGGCCCAGTCGGCCTGAGCGAGGCGGCGGACCTCCGGCTCCGGCATGGGGTAGATGACGTTGAGGTGCCAGATGGCCTCACGCAGCTTCTGGATGGTTTGGTCAAGGTCCGGCTCGTCGGCGAGGAAGCATTTGACGGTGAGGGGTTGGATGACGTAGCCAGTGCTGTCGGATGTTGCGAGGACGTGCTCGATGACGGCCCCGCCCTGACCATAGCGGGCCATGACTTCGTTCAGGGCCTCGGCGGCCTCTCCGTCTACGCCGCGCACGGCGACTTCTATCCAGTCCACGCTTGATACTCCCGTCCGGCAAGGTTGCTTTAGCTCGTTGGCGGCACCCAGTCCTGGGAGTTGATTCTATCATAGAAGTGGAGGGGTGCCGCTTTTGGTCGGCCTCCAGGCAAGCAGAGGCAGTGAATAGGGTGAAACGGTTCTATAGTGTCAGAAGACCCTCACATTGGAATCTTTTGGTGTGGGGCAAAGCAGGAAGCGGATGGCAGCCCGCCACCATTGAACGCGTTTGGGTGGGCTGCCGGGAGGGGAGAGGGTGGAAGTTGACGATAAAGATATGTACATTTCATGACATTGAAAATTGTATGTACACAAGTTTGGAGGGGCGAGCAGAGATGGAAGGGGCGGGGAGGGGCGAAAAGGGGCGATTTTGGTGCCCTACATGACGGCTGGGGTGGATGACATTCGCGCACCGAGCAGGTGTGTGGTGAGCAGGGAGCGCGTGTCTTCGATACAGGAAGGCGACGGGGAACGGATTTTTCACCACAAAGGCACAGAGGACACAAAGAACGGACACAAAGACGGACATATTTGGCTCCTGAGTTTCAAGTGAAAATGGGTAAGCAGGTGGGGGTATTATAGCTAGAAAGGGCGTTCAGGTCAAGGGTCAAAATGGATTTTTTATGAGCGCAGAGGGGGATTTGCGTATGACGTTACGTTATGGTGTAGAGTAGCTTTGTACTGGCGAAGAAGGAAGGAGTTAGGCGATGAATGCACAGGATTTCGCGGGTGTGAACCAGAGGTATCCGAGGCTGGAGGAGTTGGTTCCGGGGTACTGGGAGCAGGGGACGGTGCTGGCGAATGGCATCCGGCAGCATTATACGCGCACGGGCGGGGAGAAGCCCGCGCTCGTGCTACTTCACGGGTTCGCGATGGATGGGCTGACATGGACGCGGCTGGCGAAGAGGTTAGAGGGGGAGTACGACGTTATCATGCCGGACGCACGGGGGCACGCGCAGAGCGAGGGCGGACTCAGGGACGTTGCCGCCGAGACGTTGGCAGAGGACGTAGCAGCACTGATTGGCATGTTGAAGCTTAAACGGTCCTTTGTGCTGGGGCACTCGATGGGGGCGAGCACGGCGGCTCATCTGGCGGTGGCTCACCCGGAAGTTGCGCGCGCGATTGCGCTGGAAGACCCGCCTCTGCGTCCTATGGATAGCGCGGTGATGGAGAACGAGGGGTACAAGGCGTGGCAGGCGCAGTGGCTGGAGTATATGCCAGGGTTGAAGCGGCAGACACCGGAGGAGCGCATCGCGGCGGCGCTGGCGCAGATGCCGATGGCGGCGTCGTACCCGGAGGAGGAGTTCGTGCCCTGGGTGGAGGCGCAGGCGCGTTTGGACCTGGAGATGCTGCCCTATTTCCAGGATACGAGCGGAGTGGTGCCGATGCGGGAGATGATTCCGCAGGTGCGATGCCCACAGTTGTTGATGCTGGCGCAGCCGCCGCAGATGGCAGCGTATCGAGGTGTAAATGGGGATGTGTCGGGGCAAGGGAACCCGGACCTTGAGGCTGTGACGAGCCAGTGGCGTGACGGGGAGCTGGTGATTTTCGAGGAGACGGGGCACCTGATTCACTGGGAGCGGTTCGAGCGGTTTGTGGAGGTGGTGAGGGGATTCTTGGGGAAGCATTAGGCGCTGATGAGAGAGTGCTATAAATGCCAACGCCCCGATAGGTGGAGTCGCTGGGTGGATTCCCTTAAGGTCGCTTCGCAGATTCGCTCCGCTCAGAATGACAAGTAGGGGAGTGGTGGTTGTTGAAGCGCGGCCCTCACCCCGCAAAACAAGACCCCTCACCACATTTGAGGAGAGGGGTCTTGTATTATATGGCTATGGGGGGCTATTGCATGAGGGAGATGTATTTCGCGCCGCCGTCGGGGAGGACGGTGACAACGACGCCCTGTTCGAGGGTTTGAGCCAAGGTGAGGGCGGCGTACATGGCCGCGCCCGCGCTGAAGCCGACGAACCAGCCTTCCTGTGAGCCGAGGGTGCGGGTCATCTCGTAGGACTGGTGGGGGCTGACCCAGAGGGTCTCGTCCAGAAGGGCCTCGTCGTAGATGCCGGGCACTATGGCGGTAGGGATGTGCTTCAGCCCCTCGATGACGCTCAACTCGTCGGCAGGCTGGACGCCCACGAGACGAACGTCGGGGTTCATGTCGCGAAGGAAGCGGCCCGCGCCTATGAGGGTGCCACTGGTGCCGACGCCCGCGAGGAAGTGAGTGACGCGGCCCTGCGTCTGCGCCCAGACTTCCGGCCCGGTGGAGAGGAAATGAGCCTGCCAGTTGGCGTCGTTGTCGTACTGATTGGCGTAGTAGTAGCGTTCCGGGTCGGCGGCGACCATCTCGCGGACGAGTTCGATGGCCCCGTCGCTGCCTTCAAGGGGGCTGGAGAAGACGAGTTCGGCCCCGTAGGCGCGGAGGGTCTTCTTGCGCTCCTCGGAGACGTTTTCGGGCATGACGAGCTTGACGCGGTAGCCTTTGGAGGCGGCAATCCAGGCGTAGGCGATGCCGGTGTTGCCACTGGTGCTGTCAATCAGAACCCTGTCCGGCGTGAGCAGGCCCTTGCGCTCGGCCTCCTCGATAATCTGGAGGGCGGCGCGGTCCTTGACGGAGCCGCCGGGGTTGAACCACTCGGCCTTGGCGTAGACCTCGACGTTGGGCGAGATGCCCCACTGCTGTGTCAGGTTGCGGACCTTGAGCAGAGGGGTGTCGCCCACACGGTCAAGGATAGTGACGGGCTGGTGCAGGAAGGCATGGTGGTCATGGGTGCCGTGCGGCGCGTGGTGGCCGTTGCCGTTGGTGTGGAGGGCACGCTGAAGCGCCGCCTCCACGTTGGGGTAGCGGATGGTGGTCAGTATGGGATGGCTATCCATGAAACTATCGCTCCAAAAGTAGCGCGGCTCGCCGCACGGGCCGGGATGATGAGCATCTGCGATGTGCGACGGTGGCATAGTCGAAGTTACGACGAGCCACGCACTCGTTCTTTATGCAGGAGTTATGCCATGACGGGTTCCGGCAGGGCCTCTTCCGCCTCGTCGCCGAGGCTGCGAGGGAAGGGCGAGCCGCAGAACTGCTCGTAGTCTATGAGTTCGTTAATGGTCGGGTGCTCGCCGGAGATGGGGCAGTTCGCGTTGTTCCTGACGCGCACCTCGCGGAAGTCGCCGGAGAGCGCATCGAAGAGGAGGAGCCGCCCCGACAGCACCTCGCCAATGCCGAGGATAATCTTGATGGCCTCGACAGCCTGAAGGGTGCCGATGACGCCCGCCATCGCGCCCAGAACGCCGCCCTCGGCGCAGCTTGGCACCTCGCCGGGCGGCGGGGGCGCGGGGTAGAGGCAGCGATAGCAGGGGCCGCCCTCGTAGTTATAGACAGTGACCTGACCCTCGAACTGGAAGATGGAGCCATCCACGAGGGGCTTGCCCGCCATGACCGCCGCGTCGTTGACGAGGTAGCGGGTCGGGAAGTTGTCAGTGCCGTTGACGATGACATCGTACCCGGCGATGATGCCGAGGATGTTCTCGGAGTTGAGCGGCTCGTTGTAGCCAACAACCTTCACGTCGGGGTTGAGCTTGCGAATGGTCTCACGGGCCGAGTCAACTTTGGGGGTGCCGATGCGGTCCTCGTTGTGCAGAATCTGGCGCTGGAGGTTGGAGAGGTCCACCACGTCAAAGTCTACGATGCCGAGTGTGCCGACGCCCGCCGCCGCGAGGTAGAGGGCTGCCGGGCTGCCGAGGCCGCCCGCGCCGATGAGGAGCACCTTGCTCTGAAGGAGGCGCGCCTGCCCCGCCTCGCCCACTTCCGGCAATAAGGTGTGGCGGGAGTAGCGGATGCGCTGCTCGTCGGTGAAGCGGAAGGGCTGGTCGAAGCGGTAGCCCGCGTTCTTCCACGCGCCAAAACCGCCCTGCACGGAGACTACGTTGCGGTAGCCCAACTCGTTGAGCGTTTTGGTGGCGAAGGCGCTGCGGACGCCGCCCGCGCAGTAGACCGCGATGGGCGCGTCGCGATCCGGCTCCCAGCCTTCGACCTGCATTTCGAGGTGGCCGCGCGGGATGAACCTGGCTCCGGGAACGTAGCCCTGCTCCCACTCGTCGCGCTCGCGCACGTCGAGGACGCGGAGGGGTTCGCCCGCCTGGATGCTCTCGCGCAGTTCGTGGACGGTAATTTCGGGGATTTGCGACTTGACCTCTTCGAGGTACTGCCGCCCTGATTTTCTTTCAGCCATGATGGTTGCCCTATGTTCTCGTGTCTTCTATCAATCCATTAAGCGTTGGCAGGAACCTCTTCGAGCCTGCCTGTTTTCACGTCGTAGATGAAGCCCCTGACGGTGACGGTCTCAGGAATCCAGGGGTGGTCTTTCACCTTCTCAATCTGCCGACGAACGTTCGCTTCCAGGTCGTTGAAAGTGTAGAAGCGTGCCGGAACGTCGCTCTCTACGCCTGTCTTGCTGGTGAGCGTGGCGCGGAGGTTGTCGTCCGTGAAGCTCAACATGCCGCAATCGGTGTGGTTGATGATGATGAACTCCTGCGTGCCGAGCAGGTGATGGGAGATGACGAGCGAGCGCAGCGCGTCCTCCGTGACGATGCCGCCCGCGTTGCGGATGATGTGGGCGTCGCCGTTGGCGAGGCCGAGCACGTCGCTGACCATGAGGCGGGCGTCCATGCAGGCGACGATTGCCACTTTGCGCGCGGGCGGCACGGGAAGGTCGGCCCCGGTGAAGTCGCGGGCGTAATGCTCGTTCGCGGCGAGGAGTTCGTCGGTAACGCTCATTCGGCTATCAGCCTCCGGCCATCGCGGGAATGATGCTGACTTCGGTGCGCGCCTCGATGGGGGTGTCGCCGCCCTGAAGGCCGCGAATCTCCTCACCGTCCACGAAGACGTTGATGAAGCGCTTAATCTCGCCGTCGCTTTCCAGCAGGCGCTCTTTGACGCCGGGGTAGTCGGCTTCAAGGCGCTCGATGAGGTCGTTGATGGTGGTGGCCTCGACGGAGACCTTGCCTTGCCCGCCAGTGAGGCGGCGGAGCGGGGAGGGTACGAAGACGGTTGCCATGCGTTGTGTTTCCTTTTGCTATCGTTACCAGGCTGTTAAATCGCTGCGTAGCTCTTCCAGGGCGGTGCGGCCCGACGGGTTCGCCCGCCGGGGCCGCGCCGCGCGTTCTTCTTCATCGCGGAAGCGTGAGACCAGCGATTGCACGGCTTCCCGAAGCAACTGGTCGCGCGTCTTGCCCGCACGGAGGGCGAGGGCGTCGAGCGCTTCGTTTTCCTTCTCGGTCAGTTCAAACTGCAATGGTACGGGCACGCTTCCTCTTCGCTCTGTTGCTTATTTCTCGATGGGCACGTTGACGAGGTTGCCCCACTCGGTCCAGGAGCCGTCGTAGTTGCGGACGTTGGAGTAGCCGAGCAGGTGCGTCAGCACGAACCAGGTGTGGCTGGAGCGCTCCCCGATGCGGCAGTAGGCGATGGTGTCGGCACTGGCGCTGAGTCCCTTCTCCTGCTCGTAGATGGCGCGTAGCTCGTCGGCGC
>DASVVH010000490.1:0-2143 GCA_036386615.1 Ardenticatenaceae bacterium | reverse complement strand
CACCCAGGCACCCAGCAGGGTTCCATCCGGCGTGATGAAGGCGCGCGGCTCGCCGCCCATCGGTAGAGCACCGGGCAGCTTGTCGTCGGCCAGAATGCGCCCGTTCAGGAGCAGGCACATCCCACCGTCAGGCACTTCGTTCACGGGAAGCCCCGTGCGCTCCCGCGTTACGTCGGCCAGAAAGTCGCGGACGAGCAGGGCGGCGACAGGCTGTCCATAGGCCCGCTCGACAGCCTCACGCAGGGTCCAGATGCCGCAGCGTAAGTCCCAGACCGGGCGTGTCCAGGCGAGGGGCAGGAAGCGGGAGACGGCGGCATCCTCGAAGAGGACTATCCGGCTCACGCGCGCACCTCGCCCATCACGCGCACAATCGGCTCCGTGTTCGAGGGGCGAAGCGAGAGCCACGCACCATCGCCCTGGAGCTTCACACCATCGGTCAGGTCGAGGGTCAGCCGCTCGCGCTGGCTGTCTAGCACGGCCCATAGGTCGGCAAGACCCTCACCGTCACCGCTCGCCCGAACCGAGCCGGAGGTGGGCAGATCGCCGCTCATGGTCAGTGACCCGCCCGCGTGGAGGGTCAGTTCCAGCGTGCCGTCGCCACTCGCCACGCGCAGGGTGTCGCCCTGCAAGCGGGCCTCCGGCCTCTCCTGCTTCCAGCTTGCGAAGAGCGCCCGCAGCGCGTCGGGCGAACCTTCGGTGGCGGTGAGCTTGGTTTTAACGGAGGCCCAGGAGGGGATGGTGGCGACAATCTCATGCAGGGCTTCGCCACGCTCGGCCATGAGCATCAGGACGAGGCCCGCCGCCGCGAGTCCGTCCCGCGCGACGTTGATTTTCGGCACGATGATGCCGCCGCTCCCCTCGCCACCGAGCACCGCGCCATGTTGCAGCGTCCCCGCGACGACGTTCATCTCGCCTACCGCCGTGCGGTAGACGGTTGTGTGCGGCAGCGCCTCGTCAAGCGCGTGCGTGGTGACGACGTTGGCGACTACACAGTCGCCCTGGCGGCGCGCGAGAGCGAGGGCGCAGAGGACAACGGTGTGCTCCTCGCTGACGGCCTCGCCGTTGGCGTCCACCAGCACGAGGCGGTCACCGTCGGGGTCTGCGGCGAGGCCCAGATCGCAGTGGGCGTTGCGAACGAGGTGGCGCAGGGCCGTCAGGTACACGGGCAGCGGCTCGGCCTCGCGGGCGAAGTAGCCATGTTGTTCGCTGTGGAGCAGGACTGGCTCGCAGCCAAGTGCTTCCAGCAACTCCGCCCAGCGCACCGCGCCGCCGTTGCAGGCGTCCAACGCGACGCGGTAGCCGCGCTGGCGGATGCGGTCAACGGGGAGTGCGTCGAGCGCGGCTTGCAGGTGCGCCTGCCACGCAGCCTCGCCGCCCTGCTCGACGCGCCCGATCTGGTCCAGAGGGCCCGTAGGGAAGTCGCCCACCTCGATGGTGGCGCGCATCGCCTCCCACCATTCGGGCGGGATGAAGAAGCCTTGCCCGTCGAGGAACTTGAGGCCGTTCCATATGACGGGGTTGTGGCTGGCCGTAATCATGATGCCGCCGTGCAGGCGCGCGTCGCGGCGTATGGCGAGTTGCACGGTGGGCGTGAGGGCCAGGCCCAGGTCCAGGACGTGCGCGCCCGCCGCGAGCAGCGCGCCCTTGACGAGGGCAGCGAAGGCCGGGGAGGAGCGGCGCGCGTCGTGGCCCAGAACGATCCATGGTCGGTCATTAGCTTCAGTCTGCGCGCGGGCGGCGAACGCCTGCGCCCACTGCACGGCAGTGGTGGCGGTCAGGCTCTCCTCGCCGGGGGCGACGGTGCCGCGCAGGCCCGATATTCCGGTTTTTAGTGTCACAGGCTATCCATTCCAATGCAGGCTATTGACGGTGGCTGGCAGCGACGGAAAATTATATCATATTTTGGTCCGGCAGAGGCACTAACAACCTGAGGAATTGGTGCTGTTATGAATAACTTGTAATGTTACGAGGGGAGGCGTCTCTATCTGTAACAACAGAGGGCAGGCGGTTAGCATCGCCTGCCCTTCGTCGTGTACTTTCATTCCGTATTTGGACTCCCGCACTTCTACGCAGCGGCTGTATCGCGCTTCTTTAGCTCCTCCTCGACAAGGACGCGGCGAAGAATTTTGCCGACCATAGACTT
>DASVVH010000489.1:0-10354 GCA_036386615.1 Ardenticatenaceae bacterium | reverse complement strand
GATAGCGGCGTCACAATCACCCCGTCCGGCACCGCCCCCTATAGCTGGGCCATCGGCGACCTCGCGCCGGAACAGGGCGGTACCATCACCCTTACCGCGCAGGTACGAGCCGACTCCACCACGACAAGCCTGACCAACACGGCGCGCATCAGCACGGCGGATCGGGAGAGTAATAGCAGCAACAATGATGCAGCAGTAACAACCACCAGTTGTCTGCCCACCATCATGGTGACGAATGACGGCGACAGCGGAACGGGCACGCTGCGTCAGGCTCTCGCGGACGTTTGCACGGGGGGAATCGTTGGCTTCAGTCGGGCCATGACCGTCACCCTGGCGAGCGCCCTGGAAATCACGCGCCCCATGACCCTGAGCGGCTCCGGCCTGAGCATCGCCCTGGATGGCGCGGGGACCAGCCCCGTGCTCATCGTGGGCGGGGATATCAGCCCGGTACTGCTCGATTCCCTCATGATTACGGACGGACGGGCGAGCGGCTGGAACCAGGCAGGCGGCGTCACGACTCGCGGCGGTAGCCATGTCACGATTCGTGACAGCCGTATCGTCGGGAACGACGGTGGGGACGAGGGCATGGGCGGGCTTCACAATGAGGGGACCGTCACGGTCGAGCGAAGCACCATCTCGGACAATCGCGCGACCTGGGCAGAGGGCGGCGGCCTCAGCAACTGGAGCACGATGACGATCCGCAACAGCACCATCGCCAACAACCAGGCGACGGGTAGCGGCGGGATTTACAGCGAGGGGCCGCTAACCATCATCAACAGCACCATCTCCGGTAACCGCGCGACGCAGTGGGGCGCGGGTGCCATCTACAGCCGCGACCACCTCAGGATTACACAGAGTACCATCGTTAATAACAGAAGCGTACTCCTACTCTACGAGGATGACGGCTATCTCGACGGCTATGGCGGTGCCCTCTACCTCCGTGGGGGTGAACTGACCATCGAGCGCAGCATTGTGGCGGGCAACTGGCACGTCGGCCTCGATGGCACCACGACTGTGGCGGACGACTGCTACCTTCCCCCGGACGATGGCGAGGTCACACCGGCTGTGGTAAATGACGGGGGCCATAACCTTGTAGGAAACGGTGGGGGCTGCCCCACAGCCTCCGGTACCACAAAGAGCGTGGACCCCGGTAGCGTTCTGACGACCCTGCTGGAGCCGCTGGCTGACAATGGCGGGCCAACCGAGACGCACGCGGTTCGCAATGACAGCCCCGCGCTTGATGGAGTCTGGTCGGCGACGGATGCGCCGACCTGTGACAGCGCCGACCAGCGCGGCTGGAGTCGCGGTGACTGGTGCGACATCGGGGCCTTTGAGGTGACGCTGACCGACACGCACTTTATCTCGCGCACCCTTGTCGCGCCCGGCCTCTACACCTTCGGGCCAACACAGGTGCTGATGGAGGTGACGGAGATGGGAACGTGCCAGGGGATTTCTGTCGAATGGCGGCAGGGCAGCCACCCGACGCACCCGGCGAGCAACATCATCGGCACCCACTACTGGCATATTGAGCCTCTCGGCTGCACGGATGGCTTTACGGTCAACCTTACGCTGCCGCAGAGCCGCCCGCTCCCTGAGGAGGCGCGGCTCTGCCGCCTCGATACCAGCTTCAACCTATGGGAGTGTGCAGCATCGAGTTACACCGCCACCACCGTAACGCTGAACGGGGTCAGCAACTTCTCCGATTGGGCGATTGGCGAGGACGTTCCACTCGCGGCAGGGCTGGCCGCTTTCGAGGCCACAGGGGAGGGTGGCGTGGTCTACCTCGCGTGGGAGACCGTCTCCGAGAGCGACAATCTGGGCTTCAACCTCCTGCGCGGCACCAGCAGTGATGGACCGGAGACGCAACTCAACGACGCCCTCATAGACTCGCAGGCTCCCGGCAGTGCCGATGGTGCCAGCTATGACTGGGTGGACGCTAATGTGGAGGGCGGAGTGACCTACTACTACTGGCTCGAAACCATCAGCTTTTCGGGCGCGACCGAGCGTCACGGCCCGGTCAGTGCTGCCATTCAGGTTCCCACGAGCATTGAGCTAGGAGCGTTTAGCGCAAGCCCGGCGGCAGCGCCGATGTGGGGCCTTATAGCCCTGACGTGCGCTATGCTAGTGAGCGGGCTGTATTGGCGTCGGCGCTAATCCACGGCTGTCGTTTACACTCGTAATACAAGGGTGGCTCGTCATGAGCCACCCTTTTTACATCTCGCGGCAAAGGCTACTCGTTCAGTCAGGGAAGAGAATCTGGAGCGCAGGTTCTCCTTCAGAACCTGGCCGCGCGCGAGGACTTGGGCAGAAGCAACCGCCTGACGAAAGGGGGCCGAGGTAAAGGCTGCCATCGGGCAGGGTCGCCCCTACGAGCGTAGAGACGCTTGCCAGTTGCGCGTCGGTCATGAGCGCGCCTTTCAGGTTCGCCCCGCGCAGGTCAGCCCCGTCAAGCATGGCGAGGAGGAGGTCTGCCCCGCGCAGGTCGGCGCGGCAGAGGCGCGCATTTTGTAGCTGCGCCCCTTGCAGGTTCGTGCCTCGTAGGTCCGCCTCGCTCAGGTCCATGCCCCGGAGGTCCGCCCCTTGCAGGTTGGCTCCAGCGAGGGGGGTTACACTCGGCTTCGCCCTTCGCAAATCGGCGCGCGTGATGTGAACAATCTCCCGCTCACCCCCTTGTAAGGGCGGGGCTGATTCGCCTGTGGTTTTTCCTTCCAAGTCTGCCGCCGCGCCGTAGCGGGAGCCGTCGGGCAGGAGAGCGCCAGCGAGAGATTTTGCCGTCGCCAGTTGCGCGGCTGTCACCTCCGCGCCCGTCAACAGAGCACCCGTCAGGTCCGCGCCCCGCAGGAGCGCGCCACTAAAGTCAGTGCCGCGCAGGTCGCAGTGCGCGAGGTTGGTTCCTCTCAAATCAGCGCGAATGAAGGAGACCTCTCGCAGGTCCGCGCGGCTCAGGTTCGTGCGGCTCAGGTTCAGAAAGCTTAAATCGGCCCCGGCCAGGTGAGTTTTGCGCTGGTTGAGATAGAGTTGGAAGAAGCGGTGCCGCACCGCCAGATTGAGCCGTAACGAGGCGTGGTAGAGCCAGAAAAGCAAGCGTCTCACGAGAAGGGTTCCCTGATGGTGGTCCGATACCGAGTCGGATAAGTGTGGCACATGAGGGCATTTCATGAAAGTTGTGTTGAGCAGAAGTCAGGGCTGCGTCAAGGTCGGGGAGGCAGGAAGAAGAAGCGGGGGCACGGAGCGGGCCAGACGGGACTGCGGCCAGTATAGGCCAGTAACGGCCAGTACTGGCGGGCAAGAAAGGCCAGTACAAGAACAGGTATCTATTACGTAGCCACTAAGTTATAGTACAAATCGCGCGATAGGTTTTTAATTTATGTCAACAAAAGCCAACATTCATCGCCCTTCAATGTTGGCTTTTGTTGGCTTTGCTTGTCATAAATAGAGGGGGCGGATGCGGCTGGCTCCACTGCCAGCCGTATCCTGCGGTTTTACAGCCAGTAGGTTGACATCAATTCAGGCAGCGAGTACTGGCCCATCTCCAGAGCAAAGGTGACGATGAGCGCCACCACGAAACCGATGAGGATTCCCCCGACGGCAGACCGGCCCGCCTTCTGAATCTCTTCACTCCGCAGCAGTTCACGGAGCGCCCACAAGGCTGGCGCACAGAGTCATACCGGGTGATGCAGATTCCACGACGCTGGTGCCGCACCACGCCGCATCACGCGCACTCCGCATTTCCTACCGAAGCGCGGGGTGGTCAGCTTCGAGCCGCCGCAGGTTCTCGGTAGGCGCGACGACGATGAGTGTGTCACCGACCTCTAAACGCTGGGTCGGGCTGGGGCCGATGATGATTTGCCCGTTGCGGTCAATGACGGCTACAACAATCGCTCCCCACTTCTGGCGCAGGTCGCTGCCACGCAGCGTCTCCCCGGCCAGAGGCGAGCCGTTCCGAATCTCGACCTGGCCCATCTCGCTGTGCAGTTCCTCGCTGTAGACGACGGTGTTCAGGAAGTCGTAGACGGCGGGGCGCACCAGCGCGAAGGCCATACGCTGCCCGCCGATGACGTAGGGGCTGGTTACGTTGTCCGCGCCCGCGCGCCGCAGCTTGGACTCCATCTCTTCCGTCGAGGCGCGGGCCACCACCTTGACGTTGGGGTTCAGCCCCTTCGCGCTCAGGACGATGAGCACGTTGTCCGCGTCGCTAGAGACGACCGACAGCAGGCCCTGCGCCCGCTCGATGCCCGCCTGTAGCAGCACCTCGTCATGCGTGGCGTCGCCGAGGACGTGAGGAATGCCCAGTTCGAGCAGGTGCTCGTGAAGGGCTTCCGTCTGGTCCACGACGATGAAGCGCTCGCCGCGCCGCTGAAACTCCCTGACAATCTCGCGCCCCATCCGCCCGTACCCGCAGATGATGTAATGGTCGTGCATCGCGGCCAACTGCTTCGTCATCTCGCGCTCCCCCAGAGAGACCCAGAGCCGGTCCCCCGCCGCAATCTCAAAGGCGTTCCGCACCGCGTAGGCTGTCAAGCTGACGCCCAGCAAAATCAGATTAATCGTGAAGAGCCGCCCCACCTCGGAGAGGGGCCGCACCTCGCCAAAGCCCACCGTCGTCAGGGTGATAATCGTCATGTAGGCCGCTTCAAGGAGGGTCATGCCTTCAAGGTAGATATACCCTACAATGCCGAAGAGCAGGAGGCCGACGAGCAGGAGCAAAGAAATCTGGAACTGGCGCACGGCGTCGAAGGCCAGCCAGGGATGATGGCGCAGCGAGTGAACCAGAATGTCTCGGCGCTTTTTGCGTGCGGCCATAGGTGGCGCTCTCAAGTAAGGTGGTCGCCTCAATTCGCCAATAGTAATAACAGGTGCTTTGGGAAGCAACTACGCACGGCGGACGAGCTTCGGCGACTCGCTGGTACCCGACGCGCTCCAAAAAAGAGACGGCCTGGGCACAGCAAAACCCAGGCAGTCTGAGTACCTGCCTACATAGCGGAGAAAGCAGCCCGAATCTCGACTGGCCCCTATTCGCGTTGAGCCAGAGGGAGCCACACCGAATGGGGCAAGGTGGTGGCGCGCAGGATGAGGAACCCTTCATCTCCACCTGCTATATAGACTCTATCTCCCGTCACGTCTATCCGGCCATGGACCGGTGTCAGGAAGATATAGCTGCCAACCTCGCGGAGATCAACGGGGCTTGCCGCGTTCACCACACGCATCCGCCCCTCACCAAGAACGTAGGCATGATTTGCTTCCACCGCGACATCGTCTATATGCCCCATGTCGTAGTAGCCCCGTTGCTGTGGGGCCTCCGGGTTCGATACATCCACCACGTAGAGGGTCGAACGGTCATCTACATAGGCAAGGCTGCCCGACACAACGACGCCATGAACGTCCACAGGCGAACCATCTCCTCGCGTTGGGCGGAACGTGCCAATCTCGCCTGGCGAAGTGGGTGTCGAGACGTCAATGATTCGTAAACCATTGGAACCTGCCGCCCCATAAGCAGTGTCCCCCGCGACCGCGACCTCGCTTAGCTGGCTCGGCGTCGGTAGGTGCCCCACTTCTGTCGGGTTGGTTGGGTCTGAAACGTCAACGACCTGGAAGCCGCTTGCCGAACCGGCGTAGAGATAGGTATCTGAAACGGCTATGGAAGCCAACGTCACCGCATCTGTATATCCAACTCTAAGGGGAGCCGTCGGGGTCATGACATCTACCACTCTCAAGCCCGGCGCACCTGTTACCTGGTCATAGCCTGTCACATAGGCATAGTGTCCCTGCACGGCGATGTGAATGCCCCTCGCCTCTTCCAGGCCGGTTCCGACAACCGTCGCCGCCGCAGGGTTCGTCGCATCCAGTACCTGCACTCCTGGGGAGCCGGTCATGTAAGCATACGACCCCTCCCCATCTACGTCCACGGTGTAGACACCCGGATACTCTCCAGCCCTGGATGGCTCGTTGGGGGGGCTGACATCAACGATTTCCAGCCCTTCAAGGCCGCCTATGTAGACGAATCCATCCGATACAGCGAGATCCTGGCCGCACCCAAAGTAGAGGCAGGCGGGGGGCAACATGCTTACCGTCGTTGGAGATAGGGGGTTCCTGATATCCACAATCGAGAGATCCGTTCCGAAGATATAGGCATAATCTCCCTCGACAACGATGTGGCCTGCCAGACGGAAACGCGCGGTCTCACTGACCAGTGTTGGAGAAGCTGGGTTCGACACGTCTATCACCAGAAGCGGGTAATCAAAGTCATGCCTCCGTGTCGTGGTGACATAGACGAAATTGCCAGCCACGTCCAGGTCGGTGAGAACGTAATAGCCGGTCTGGTACCGACCCACCAGGGTTGGTGCCGACCCATCGGCGATATTGACAACCTCCAAGAGGCGTTCGGTCTCCCCGTGGTCCACCAGCAAGTAAGCGTAATCTCCTGCCACCTTCACATCTGTCGCACCATTCGCCTCGTACAGACCGAGAGGGGTGGGGGCGGCGGGGTTGGAAACATCAACGATGTGTAGCTGCCCCTCCGAAAGGACGTATGCCCGGTTCCCTACAGCCTCAACGTCGTTGGACAGTATATCGCTGGAGCCAACTACCTGCGGCGCAGTAGGGTCGGAAATATCCACTACGAACAGCCCCCGTTCCCTACTCGCCGCGTAGAGATAATGACCCTCAATATCCAGATGGGTCGCTACCAATCCCAGCCGGGCAACCTGGACGGGCTGGCTCTTATCCGTCACATCGAGCACCAGCAACCCCTCGCTCATGCCGACGAATGCATAGTCCCCCTGCACAACCACCGCCTTGGCGCGGCCACCCAGATACGACTCAAGGCGAAGCTGAACGGGCGGAGCAGGGGGAGGAGCGGCAACGGCTGCAAAGGCTCGCGCCTGCGCGAGCCGGGTTGGAAGGCCCGCCTGCAATGACAGGCCGAGAAATGAACATGCAACCACGAGTGACAGGTAGATAAAATAGCGCATCGTTGACTGCGTCATTGCGTTAGTCCTTTACTGATAGGGCCGACACTCCAGGACGAGCGGCATCCGAATCAGCATTCTAGCAGGAAGCTCCATTGCGTTATAATGCCGGTTGGAGGCTTTCCCTGATGTGAATGGTCACGTCCTAAACGACCCTCCGGGTCTGCCAGCTTTCAGCGTGTGAGCAACTGTTGCCTGTTCCGGCGCTCGCGCCACGAACTGTCGCGTGCTCACAGAACTTGCAAATAAAAAGGAGCCGCTACTCGCGGCTCCCTCTTTGCCATACGTCAGGCTTTACGCTTCAGTTAATTCCAGCGACGCTTTTGCACCATCGCGCAGGGGCCACCCGCGATGACTTTGATGCCATTCTCGCGGCAGAAGGCGACAGCCCTTGATGATTCCGCGCCGGGCTGCATCCAGACGCGCTCGATGCCGAGTTCTTTGCAATCACGCACGACCTGCTCCGTCACGTTGGGCGGCACTACGATGTCCACGACCTCCGGGCGAACGGGTAATTCCGCCAGGGTCGCGTAGATGGTCTCCCCGTCCACTGGCTCCGCGTCGGGGTGGACGCCGTAGACTTCGTAGCCCGCGCGGCGCATATCCCGGAAGATGATGTTGCCGAACTTGCGCGGGTTGGTCGAGACGCCAACGACAGCCCAAAGGCGCTCGTTGACGAACTCTTCAATCAGGTCGTAGGTGGACTGCATCAGGTAAGGTCCTGGCGCAGCGTCCGCTCGATGATGTCGTCAATCACCTCTTCGCGCTGCTGCTTGTTGGCCTTCTTGTCGGGCCTGTCCTTGCGGTTGCGCTCCCGCGCGCGGGCAAAGGCGAGTTCCATGACGGAGGGGGTCTCGATGTTCTCGTCGCCGCCCTCGTCCTCGTCGTACCCATAATCCACGGCCTCCGGCTGCGGCTTCATGCTCAGGCTGATGCGGTTGCGCTTCTTGTCAATCTCAAGAATGCGAACCGTGACCTCCTGGCCTTCCTGAACCACATCGCTGACGCGGTTCACGCGGTCCTCGCTGAGTTCCGAGATGTGAATGAGGCCGTCCGTCGTCGCGCCGATGTTCACGAACGCGCCGAAGTCCACGACGCTCGTCACCGTGCCTGTCACCTCCTGGCCCTCGGTCAGGTCACGCAGGCGGGTGCGCTTGTCCCCCTCGCCGCCTTCACGGCGCTCGCGGCGCTCGCGGCGCGGCTCTCTTGGCTCGCCTTCGGTGCGCTCCTGGCCTGGCTCCTCGCCCTCGCGTGCCTCTGTTGCGGCAGGCCGTGCCTCCGACGCAGGTCGTTCCTCCCGCGCGGGGCGGGGGGCGCGCATCGTCAGGCTGAGGCGGCCACTCTCCACATCCACTTCCTTGATGCGAACCGTCACGGTGTCGCCCTCTTTGACGACATCTTCCACCTTCTCGACGAAGCCATCTTTCAGTTCGGAGATGTGGACCAGCCCATCGCGCTCCGCGCCCACGTCTATGAAGGCACCGTAGGGCTGAACCGAGCGCACGGTCCCCTGTAGCTCCTCGCCAGCGGTGAAGGTTTCCAGCTTGCGGCCCTGCCGCCCGCCGCCGCCACGCCGCCGCCTGCGCCGCTTCGGTTCGCCCTCACCTGTTCCCTCCGTTGCTCCCGTCGCCTCGCCGCCCTCACCTGTCCCTTCGGTTGCTCCCGTCGCCTCGCCTTGCGGCGCGGTGGCAGGCTCCTCGGCGAGGGGGGCGCGCGTCTCTTCCGGCGTGGTCTCCGTCGTACTGAGCAGTGGCGCAATCTCCGCCGTCGCCATCGGGTCAGTGTCGGCGGTGGTGCCTTGCAGCTTCATCTCCAGTGCCGGGGGCAGAGACTCGATGCCGCCCTCGGCCTGTCCGATGGACTGCGGGATAGGGTCAGTCGCGCCGTCAATCGGGTTGGCATTTTCCCCGTCGGCGGTATTGTGCCTCATGCCCATCGGCTCGGAGACCGTCACCTGCGGCCCCAGGCCACCCGCGACCTCCCGCACATCGTCGTTCGCCGCCGCCCTCACGTCATCGGCGGTGTTGGGCGGCGCAACTGTCGTGGGGGTCTCGTCATCAGGTGCAGAGGCGGCCTGTGCAACGGCAACGGGTGCTGGTTCCTCAGCAGGTGCCTCCTGCGCGACGGGAGCCGCCTCTTCGGCAGGCGCATCCTGTGCAACGGGCGCGCTCTCTTCGGCGGGTGCATCCTGAGCAACGGGCGCTGTATCCTCCGCAGGCGCGGCCTGTGCAGCCGGAGCCGCTGGAGCCGCGTCTTCTTCCTGCGTGAAGACCGTTGCAGTATCGCTCACGGCGGAGGTGGCTCCTGCATCGTCGCCCGCGCCGCCAGCGTCGTTCGCATCGTCGCCCGGCAACTCCTCGTCAAGGGTGGCGGTGCTGGCATAGCTGGGAAAATCGTCAAAGTCGGTGGTCGGGTTGTCCGGGGCGAGGGGCGCGGTGTCCTCGCCAGGGCCGGGCACCAGCGTCTCAGCAGGCGCGCCGAACGATGTAGAGGTATGCGTGTTGTCCAGCGAGGGGACGTGCCCCAGCTCGCTCTCCGTGTCCAGGGGCACCTCGCGGGCGAGGGGCGCATCGTGGGTCGCCGTAGCAGCCGCGCTGTGCGAGTACAGAGGGGTATCTATGGCGGCGTAGGAGCCTTCCTCGTCGTCGGAGCGGGTGCCCGGCTCGTCCAACTCCTGCACCAGCTCGGACCAGCGCTTCTCCTCGTCGGGAGCGGCTACGCTACCCACGCTGACTTCGTCCAGGTCCCCGCCGACCCAGGGGTTTTGATCGTTGCCACCGACCAGCCCGGCGGTTTCGTTGGCGTCCCGAATCGCTTCGGCCAGACGCGCCTCTTCAGGGTCGCCCAGGATGCGTTCGGTTAGCTCTCTGGCGGTGTCTCGCCGCAACTCGTAATTCCCGGCGTCGGTTTCCGGGTCCATAGGCTCGGAACTATGGGCTTCATTTACATCTGACATGGCAGGGACTCCTTCAATCGCCGGGTTTCTTTCAGCGGGGTAACTTCTGGTTGGAACGGGGCACCAATTCTGCGGGGCAGGCTGGTTGCGAACGGGGGGTGAGTATAACACCCCAGAGAGAAAGCGCAACTACACTTTCTCTGGCAAATTGTCCCGACTCTCTGTTTAAGATAGTATGATGAGCATTTCCTGCCAGTAATAGCAAGTTCGACGCCACTCCCCAAGGGCCATGCCAAAGGCGGAAGTGCGCGCAGAGCGGGCACCAGTGCCGATGTCACGTTATGTGAAGTAAGGCTTACAAAAGCCCTAGCCACCTATCAGTTTGAAAAATAAGGGAGAGGTTGGAGGTGAAGGGGCAGACCGAGGCGTAAACAGTGCTGCCACCAATCCCAACCGAGGCGGAAGTAGCTCTTGTCGCGGCGCTCCTTAC
>DASVVH010000488.1:0-5066 GCA_036386615.1 Ardenticatenaceae bacterium | reverse complement strand
GATGGCGCGCGGGGCCTGCTCCCCTTCACGGCCTGCGCCTTGGCGCTCCGTCACTCGGATGTGTGGCACGTCTGGCGGGCGGCGGCAGCGCGCCCCGACGAGGTTTCCTTCAACGACGCCGTGCCGCCTGCCGCCGCCGCGACGTTGGAGCGCTTTCTTGAACACGGGCAGCTTCTCCGCATAGACGACCTGCTGGCACCCCCCTGGGGCGATTCCACTCACCGGGACGTGCTCTGGAAGGACGGCACCCGTTCGGCGCTGCTGGTCCCGCTCAAGGCAGGCGGCGGCAAGTGGGGCGCGCTCTCCTTCACCGCGACCCAGCCAGACCGCTACGGCCCCTCCGACCGCGACGGTGCGCTGCTCCTCGCCTGGATGGTCGCCGCAACGCTTCGCGCTCTTCCTTCCTCCTCTGCGCCTGCCCAAGCAGATGAAGCTGTTCAGGCTCTTGAGTAAACTGACGCTTTGACTAGAGACGAGCAGATTCATGCTGCTGCAAGAGCTGTCGAACAAGCAACTGATTCACCCGCCGGACTTCGTACTGACCAATACGATGTATCTGACCATGATGGGTTCGGTTGCCTACGCGGTCTCCAGCGATACGTCCGACATGGACATTTATGGTTTCTGCATCCCACCCAAGGCGATGCTCTTCCCGCACCTGGCAGGCGAGATTCCGGGTTTCGGAAGCCCCGCGCCGCGCTTTGAGCAATACCAGCAGCACCACGTCCACGACCTTACGGCACTTGCAGGCAAGGGGCGCACCTACGACCTGACGATTTATGGCATCGTCAAATACTTCCAGCTTTGCATGGAAAACAACCCCAACATGATTGACAGCCTCTTCACGCCGCAATTCTGTGTGCTGCACACGACTCAGGCGGGAAACATGGTGCGGGAGAATCGCTCGCTTTTCCTTCACAAAGGGGCGTGGCACAAGTTCAAGAACTACGCCTACTCCCAACTGCACAAGATGACCTTCAAGAAGCCCATCGGCAAGCGGCGCGAGACTGTCGAAGAATATGGGTACGATGTAAAGTTCGCTTATCATACCGTGCGCCTGCTGGACGAGGTCGAGCAAATCCTGACTGAGGGAACCATTGACCTCCAGCGCAACCGCGAACAACTGAAAAGCATCCGGCGCGGGGAGTGGACCGAGGAGCAGGTGCGCGAGTGGGCTTCAGACAAGGAGCGCCAGCTTGAAGAGGCGTACCACCGAAGTGAGCTTCCGCCCGGCCCCGACGAGGCGCATATCAAGCAATTGCTCATTCGCTGTCTCGAAATGCACTATGGCAATCTGGGCGAGGCCATTTCGGTTCCTGATTTAGCCGACGCGACGTTGGAGGAGATTCGGCGGCTTCTAACACTCTATGAGGAGCGCAGGCGCATGGAACGCGAGGCTGGCGGGACGCTTCCGGGGCAGTAGAGTGCGTGTAAACTGGACAATGCTGTTAAATCCGGCACAATTCTTGCCGACACCCTTCAGCACCTTTACGTCAAGACCGCACCGTCTTTATCTCACATCCCACATCCCACATCTCACATCCATCCGTTCATGTTGACGGGCGTAGCTTATCCATAGTCACTCGTCGCCCCGCGCCAACTCTCATCCCCAACCGAGGTACCAGATGGCTACCATCACCCACGAAGAGTTCAACCGCCTGCTGTATGCCTATCACCACGACCCTTTTCAGGTGCTCGGTATCCACTCTGTGCAACAGGACGGCCAACCGGGCGTCGTGGTCCGCGCTTTTCGCCCTGAAGCGCGCGACGTGAGCGTCGTCCGCCTCGACACGGGCGAGCACGTTCCCATGCAGCGCATGGCGGAGGAGGGCTACTGGGAAGCTACCTTCCCCGGCGAGGCGTTCTTCCCCTATGAACTCGAACTGTTCCTCTACGACGGGCAGGCGCGGCTCGAACAGGACCCCTATCGCTTCGGGCCGCTCCTGAGCGACTTCGACCTGCAACTTCTCGGCGAGGGCAACCACCACCAGTCCTACAACCGCCTCGGCGCTCACCCCATCGAGCACGAGGGCGTGCCGGGCGTCGCCTTCGCGGTGTGGGCACCCAACGCGCAGGGCGTCAGCATCGTCGGGAACTTCAATGGATGGGATCGACGCCGCCACCCCATGCGCGTGCGCGGCGGCACCGGCATCTGGGAACTCTTCATCCCAAACCTGCAAGTGGGTGAGCTATACAAATACTACATCCACGCGCACGGCGGTATCCGCCTGGAGAAAGCCGATCCCTACGGCTTCGCTAGCGAGCTTCGTCCGAACACGGCCAGCAAGGTCTGGAACATTCACCGCTACCAGTGGAGTGACGCGGCCTGGATGGAAAAGCGCGCTCAAACCAAGTGGCTTGAGGAGCCGGTGAACATCTACGAGGTCTACCTGCCCTCCTGGGCGCGCTCGCCGGACCACCCCGACCAGTACCTCAACTACCGCGACCTCGCTCACCGCCTCGTGGACTACGTGACCGAGATGGGCTACACCCACATCGAACTGCTGCCCGTGACAGAGTACCCCTACGATGGCTCGTGGGGGTATCAGGTCACGGGCTACTTCTCGCCCACGAGCCGCCTGGGCACGCCCGACGACTTCATGTACTTCGTGGACTACTGCCACCAGCACGACATTGCGGTGTTGATGGATTGGGTGCCCGCGCACTTTCCGAAAGACCCGCACGGCCTCGCCCGCTTCGACGGCACCGCGCTCTACGAGTACGCGGACCCGCGCATGGGCGAGCACCGCGACTGGGGCACCTACATCTTCAACTACAGCCGCAACGAGGTCCGCAACTTCCTCATCTCCAGCGCGGTCTTCTGGCTCGACCACTACCACATTGACGGCCTGCGCGTGGATGCCGTCGCCTCCATGCTCTACCTCGATTACTCGCGCGAGCCGGGCCAGTGGGTGCCCAACGCCTACGGGGGCCGCGAGAACCTGGACGCCATCAACTTCCTCCAGCGCCTCAATGAAGTGACCCACCAATATCATCCGGGCATCATTACCGTTGCCGAGGAGAGCACTTCGTACCCGATGGTCACGCGCCCCACCTACATCGGCGGCCTCGGCTTCGACTTCAAGTGGAACATGGGCTGGATGAACGATACGCTCAAGTACATCCAGACGGACCCTATCTACCGCAAGTTCGAGCACACCAAGCTCACCTTCGGCCTGATGTACGCCTTCAGCGAGAACTTCATCCTGCCCATCTCGCACGACGAGGTGGTCCACCTGAAACGCTCCCTCGCTGGCAAGATGCCGGGCGATTACTGGCAGCAGATGGCGAACCTCCGCCTCTTTCTCGGCTTCATGTTCACCCACCCCGGCAAGAAGCTCCTCTTCATGGGGCAGGACATCGGCCAGTGGGCTGAGTTCAGCGAGGACCGCAGCGTGGACTGGCACCTCCTCCAGGCCGAGCAGAATCGCGGCGCGAATCGCTGGCTGCACCAACTGCTCCACCTTATCAGGAACGAACCCGCCCTCTACGAGCAGGACCACTCCTGGGAAGGCTTCAAGTGGATTGACGCGAACGACTGGCAGAATTCCATCATCTCCTATGTGCGCTACGCCAAGGAGAAGGACGACTTCCTCGTCGTCATCCACAACTTCACGCCCGTCGTGCGGCACGCCTACCACATCGGCGTCCCGGCGGGCGGCACCTACCATGAGGTGCTGAACTCCGACGCGACCGAGTACTGGGGGAGCGGCGTCGGCAACTACGGGCAGTGCGAGGCCACCGACGAGCCGTGGATGGGCTTCGAGCACAGCCTCTTCCTTACCCTGCCACCTCTCTCCACGCTCATCCTCAAGCCCACCAGCGCCCCGCCGCGCGACGCGCTCCAGAAGCCGGAGGAGGTGAACGTGCTCGACCACGCGCCGGAACTGGCCCCGGAGCCTTCGGTTCCGGCGCAGGAGATGGCCTACGCCCCGCCGTCGGAAGAGGCCCCCGCAGGCCCATCCGCCGCGCCCGACGAGCAGGAGCTTTCCGAGCCTGCGGGCGAGCTTCCCTTCGTGCCGGGCGCGGGCGAGGTCGCCCCCGAAGTAACCACCACCACGCCGCTCCCGCCGCCGGAAGAGGCGGCAGGCACAGAGAGTGCCGAGCCTCAGGAAGCGCCCGCAGGCGAACCGGAGCGCCGCCCCACGATGGACGACGAACCCGAACCGATAGATTACGAGGAGCACGAGCCTGGCGCGCCTCCGCCCACAGAGATGGACGAGGTCCGGGATGACGCTTTCGGTCCTCTGGCCGACCTTCCACTCGGCGAGGACGAGCTTCACGTAGCGGGGCAGCCCCAGGCAAGCGGAACGGTTGAGATGGAGGAGGAAGGGGAGGCAGCCAACGCGGGCCAGCGTGAGGAGGACGAGGGTTCGCGGAAGCTTCCGCCCCTCTGGCGGCTGCCCGGTGGTGCTAAGACTGGGCCTCTCACTCCTAACCGCGATAACCAACCAGACGGGTAAATCGGACGGGGCCGACCTCGCGCAAGGTCGGTCCCGTCCATCTATCCTTATTCTATCCCTCTCGTAGGCTCCGCCTATGGTAAACTTGCCTGATTCAGTGGACCTATGGCACGCAATGCCCGTTTAACAAAACTCCTACTCATCATTAGCGCGCTGCTACTTATCTCGACAGTAGCCGTTTGCACCCCGGTACTGCTGCGTGTGGTGAATTTCGTGCAGGACCTCAGCATTGGGCTTGGTACTCCTCCCCCTACTTTGCCCGAAGCCCTCCTGCTTGACACCTCTGACTTACCGGAAGGTTGGTCACGCGGTTATTCCTCGGTGCAGGAGGAGTACAACAGGCTGGCTGAACTCTTTGATAGTGCTTACGATGCAGAGTCGGTGGACTTTCTTCATCAGAACAGTTCCGACTTCGAACGCCAGGGAGTCTATAACCGGGCTGGGGCAGACCACATCATAGCTCGCTTTGGCACCCTTCAGCGGGCGCAGCATGGATACGCGCAACAAGTGAGATATTGGTCTGCATACTATGATAATCTCTGGATTCAACCGCCTGATTGGACGTACACCAGCTCGGCGGATGAATACCATTTCGGCTGTGTC
>DASVVH010000487.1:0-6986 GCA_036386615.1 Ardenticatenaceae bacterium | reverse complement strand
AGCGCTCTCCAGGTCGGAGAGCAGCCCCTCTTCCAGGTCGAAGCCATTGACGAAGATAACGTGGGCTATCCCAGCGCGGGCGAGGTCGCGGGCTGCCGCCTGGAACGAGTGCGGGTCCTGCCCCGGTTGCATGAGCACCGTCAGGTCAATCGGCTCACCGCCGACCCGTGCCACCACGTCCCCGACGATACTCGTCGTGGCGACGACGCGCAGCGGCTCACCATTCATCAAGTTTGCGCGGCCAACTTCGGGAAGCGCAATGGCATTCTGCCCGTTGTTCGTATTGGAAGAAGCAGGGTCGCCCGCGTCGCCACACCCCACCAGCAGCGCGAGGAGTGCCGCCGCGAGTATCAGCCAGCGTAGTTGTCTTGGCTCCATCAGCACGCCCTTATTGATACAATTTCTCAATAAGGCCCAAGTATAGTGCCTTGACCTCAATTGTCAAGGGAATTCCACAGTAATATCAATTGAACATAGAGATGGCACAAAATGGAGGGTCAGAGGGGACATGAACTCCCCGGAGGGGAGTGGCGAAAGCGGTAGCCGAGGGTGGAGCGGAGCGCAACCCTTGGCGGCACCTGCGGCGGTTCTAAGCGGCAGACTCAGGCAGGTCGTAGAGTCCGCAGGACGGCGAAAGGCGTAGCGGGGAGGGAGAGGCGCGTCGTTTGCGCCTCGTAATCCTCGGCGGCGTGAGTCTGAAGGATGGGAGTGGTTCCGTCACAACCCTATATTTTTGATTTATGTCAAGTAGAGCCTACCTCTATCGCCTTTCAAAGTAGGCTTTGGTAGGCCCTAGTTCACATAACGTGGCCTGATGCCTGTCGCGCTACCTGCTCACCAACAGTTACGGAACCCAGATGGCCTGGAAGGCATCCCCCGCGACCTGATGCAGCTCCGTGCCGTCGCTGCGGATGGCCCAGATGCTCTGCGTCGGCGTCTCGCTGGCGAGGTCCACCCGCCCGAAGAGCATCCACGCCCCGTCCGGCGACCACAACGGCTGCGAGTAGATGACATCCGGCTCCGCGACGAGGAGCACCTTGCCCGTCCCATCGGGGCGCATGAGCCAGATGCTGCCGTCATTGCTCCCACCCAATGGGTTGCGGTAGGCGTAGGCGATGGCGCTGCCGTCGGGGCTCCACGCGGGATCGCTCTGGTCGCCCGTCGGCTCGGCGAAGGTGCTCTCTGTGCCGAGTTGGAGGTCGCGCACGACGACCACCTGCTGCGCCGACTCGTCGGAAAGGCGGATAACCGTGTAGGTCAGGGCGCGACCATCAGGGGACCACGCCTGCCCCCCCAGGTAGGCGCTCTCGGCGGGGAAGAAGCGCAACTCGCTCGTGAAGTTGTAGAGGCCAACCGCGTTCGCGTTGGAGGCAAAGAAGGCGACGCGCGTCCCGTCATACGACCAGCGCGGCGTGTGCCCTATCTCCGGTCCCTCCCCGAAGATGGTTCCGGCGGGGCTGTCGTCAGTCGGGCGGCGCAGTTCTAGGCGCGGCGGGCCTAGCTGGCTGCCCTGGTCCCCGATGACGACCTCCTTCCGCACCTCCACCGCCAGCAGGTCGCCCGATGGCCCATAGCGCGGCGCACTGTAGAGCGTTCCCGGCTCCTCGGTCAGGCGGTTCAGCCCCTCGCGGTCAAGCGGCGCGCGCCACAGGTTCACCGTGTTCTCCGCCTCCTGCACCGCGTAGACGATGGCGCTGCCGTCAGGCGCGGGGTCGTAGTCGTGGACGAGTTGGCCCGGCGCGGAGACACGGCGGCTCTCCGTGCCATCCACCCGCGTCAGCCATAGCTCGCTCGCGCCGCTCGCGTCGGGTCGGATGAAGGCGATTTGCGGCTGGCGCGTGCGGAACTGCCACTGCAACTGCCCCTCCAGCACATTGCCGGAGGTGTCCGAGATGCCGGGGCCGATGGTCACGGTGTACTCCGTCTCGGCCTGGAACGGCGCGCGCGGCAGGATGCGTAGCTCGTTCTCGTTCCACGAGAGGTCGAAGGCGGTTTCGGGGGAGATGGCGACGGCGTTCTCCACGCTGCCCTTGTCTACGGGGCGAGTGAAGAGCACGCGGAGCGGCGGGCGCACGCTGACCGTGCTGCCCGGCGCGGGCTGAAGGCGGCGCGCCCGCACAGAGGCGTGGCTGCCCTGTAGCGCGACGAAGAGAATGGCGGCGAGCAGCGCCACCACCAGAACCGTGACGCCCGTCCAGAAGCGGCGGGTATCCACGCGCGGCGTAATTTCAATACTTTCGGCAGGAATCATCAGGCAACAATCAAGGAAGAGGCGGCCCGGCGGGCCACTTCTACAAAGGGTCTAGGGATAGAGGTAGGGTTCGGAGGGCTGCGGGATGGGGACCACCTCGTCGGCCAGAATGACCGCCTCCTCGTGGCCGACCACATCGCCCTTGCCAACCGTGCCGGAGACGCGCACCCACCCATCCGTCGGGAACTCGGCGGCGTTGGGGGTGACGACGGTCAGGCCGATGGCGAGGCTGTCGGCGGTGCAGCATGAGACGATGAAGCGCGAGAGGACGAATTGGTCCTGCGCCATCTCCGGGCGTCGCCAGACGAAGCCGACCAGTTCGATGGGCTGCCCTTGCAGGCGCGGGTTGTCCGGCTCGTAGAGCAGGCCATTCACCCAATCGAGCATCGTCCACTGGCTGGGGTCGGGAATCGCGCCCGCCTCGTCCGGCCCGGCAATGGACTGGACGGAGCGCATCCCCGCGCCGGAAGTGCCGAAGCCGCGCGAGTCAATGGCGGCGCTGCCGAGGGCGCGCGACGGCACCAGAACCCCCAACGCAATCGGCACCAGCAGGGCCAGCATCGCGGGGGAGCGCCACGAGAGCGGCGCGTGAGCGTGGTCATGGTCGTGGTCGTGCGTGTGTGCCTCCGCGCCGCGCAGGGTGAACCAGCCATAGGCCAGCGCGAGGAGCAGCAGCACGACGCCCGTTCCGGCAATCATGGGCGTGTAGCGGGTGTGGACGTAGAGCGGGAGGGTTCCCGTGACGACTTTCAGCAGGAGCATGATGCCCGTGCCGCCGATGAGCGCCGACTGCCACAGCGCGGGCAGGCGCGAGGGCGCGGGATGGTCATGGCTGTGAGCGTGTGCTTGTTGCATCGGGCTATCCAACATTCAGGTTAATCCAGAGCGCAGCCAGGAAGGAGGCCAGCGTCGCCAGCACGACAATCAGGGCGACGGCCTGCCGCTTGAAGGTGCTCGTGAAGAGCAGGACCGCCTTGATGTCAATCATCGGGCCGAAGACGAGGAAGGCGAGAATCGCGCCCGTGTTGAAGGTGGTGGCGAAGCCCAGCGCGATGAAGGCGTCCACCGTCGAGCAGATGGAGAGCAGGACCGCTAGCGCCATCATCACGAGCACGGAGGTGATGGCGCTAGCGCCAATCCGAAGCAGAATCTCCTGCGGAATGGCGGTTTGGGCCAGCGCCGCGAGGAAGGCTCCGAGGACGACGTACTGCCCCATCTCGAAGAACTCGGTGGCGCTGTGCGTGGCGACGGCATTGAGACGCGCGCGCCAACCCTGCGGCGTCTCGTCGCCCGGCGCGCAACAATCGCAGGTCGCGGCGGCTCGCTCCGCTATCGGGGCAAGCAGGGTGCGCGGCGCGGGGTGGAAGCTGAAGACTAGCGCGATGGTGGCCGCAATCAGGATGGTGAGGCCGACGCGCCCGCCCACAATCCAGGGGTCGCCGCCAAAGGCAACCCAGGTGGAGGCGATGACGACGGGATTGACGACGGGCGCAGCCAGCAGAAAAGCGACGCCGAGCGGAACGGGCGCGCCCTTGGTCATCAGGCGGCGGGCGGCGGGCACGCTGCCACACTCGCATACGGGGAAGACCATCCCCATGAAAGCCCCCATCAGCGTCGCGCCTACGCGGTTCTTCGGCACCCACCGTTCCAGCATCTCCGCCGTGACGAAGACCTGAATGAAGGCGGACATGAGGACGCCGAGCAGCAAAAAGGCCGCCGCCTCGATGAAGATGCCCAGGAAGATGGTCGTGAGGGTGTTGAAGCGCGCCCACACGTCGGAGAGCGCCAGGTCGCCGGTGAGCAGGCGGTCAACGGTGCCGTTCCTGACCAGCAGGGCGAAAGCCGCCAACAGGAGCAGCAGGATAGCCCAGTTGCCCCAGTTCCACTCGCGTCCCTGCCGGAGCCTCTGGCCCGGAGTAAGCGTTCCCTGTTCCAAGTCTCGTGTTCCTTGTCTACGCGCTCTGGCAAGCCGAGCAGAGGCCGTAGAGTTCAATCAGGTGGCTGTCAATGGCAAAGCCGGTCTGCTGGCTGACCGTTGCCAGGGCATTGCCGAAGTGGCACTCGTTCAGGTCCGTCACGTCGCCGCAACGGTTGCAGATGAGGTGATGGTGGTGCCCGGCGATGGGGACGACGAAGCGCTGGCTGGCGTCCCCCATGAAGGTAGCGTGGACGATGCCGAGTTCCGCCAGAAGCTCCAGCGTGCGGTAGACCGTCGCGCGGCTGATGTCCGGGTACTTCTCGCGGGCGCGCTCCAGAATCTCGGCGTGGCTGAGGTGCTGGTGCCCCTCGGCGAGCACGTCTACCACCGCCTGCCGGGGGCTGGTCACACGAAAGCCCTCCGCGTCTAGGGCGGCGAGCATTCGTTCGGCCCGTCGGCGGCTGTCGTCACTCATCGTTTACCTCAGCGCGGTACGATAGTCACATTTCAGGCTGCGTCAAGTGGTCAAGCAGACGACGGATGGTGGACGGTGGACGGTAACGGCTGAACGGTAGATGTACTGTTTCACGAGGTTAACAGACATTGGTACATCAAGTAAGGGCTAGCTCCTTACTTGTCATCCTGAACGAAGTGAAGGATCCACCCAGCAACATGCCTCGCGTAGAGCGTTAGCACGTTTCCCCCTCCCTTCGTGCTTGGGCCAACCTGTATGCCAATCTTATGTATCCGTACAGGTGGACGGTAACGGCTGAACGGCAGAGAGGAGCGCGGGAACCCTTCATCTCCCGCGCCCCGTCTTGTCAGGAGACGATGCGGTTGAGGGGAGGAAGCAGGTAGTCGCGGGCAACCACGTCCCAACTCATTCGCGTGCTCAGGTCGTAGCCCTGTTCGAGGTAGGCTTCAACGGTGTCGAGGGTGCGCGGCAGCCGCTCGACGATGGCGCGGGCCACGCCATCCGCTGTCATGGATTCGATGGCGTTCCGCTCGCCCCGGCCCAGGCTCAGAACGCTTCTCAGGTCGCCGGGGTTGGTCCATTCGGGCAGGAAGAGGTAGTCCCCGACGAGGACGTTGGGCAGGTCGTATCCCCCCGCGTCGCGGATGAAGCCGACGCAGCCGCAGGCGCTGCTCAACACGCAGAGCGCGCCGAAGGAGAGCGGCTCGACCTGGGCGATGCCGAAGGGTTCATAGATAGACTGGCCGAATTCCAGGTCCGTGCCGTGCCGCAGGTCGTTGAACTCCATCTCGGCGGGCATGCGCTGGCCGCAGCGGTCGCGGCTCCAGCCGAACTGGTTGACGAAGACGATGCGGCTATTGCTGGCGACGCGGTTGAACTGCTCTATCTCCTGGTAGTAATCCCACTCGTAGGCGATGATGTCGCCGTTATCGGCGCGATGGTAGACGGGCCAACCGTACTCCGCCTCCCAACGGTGGACCTGCTCGCCGCGCCGCCCCGCCGGAATGACGCTGCTGAGGAGATAGAAGATGGCGGTCTCGCCGCGCTGCCGCAGAAGATAGTCCACGCGCTCCATCACGCGGAAGTCGCGCCAGATGGCCTTGCTGGGGATGAGCCGCGTGACGTGGCTGAAGACCCAGGTGGGCGTAAAGCCGTGAAGGGCCTGCGCGTACTGCAGAAGCAGCGTCTTGCTGTGCTGCTTCTGCTCGGCGGTGATGCGCTGGCTGGGCACGCCGTTGTATACGAGGTCTATCTGCCGCCCGTACATCGCCGGGTCGAGGAACTGAAGCTCCTCCTTGACCAAATCGCCCACCGCGAAGATGCCCTCAAGCGAGAGGGCGGCACGGAGCAGGGCGTGCTTGAAGAAGTCGCTCTGATCGCCAAAGACCTGTTCCATCGCGAGACCCTGCTCGCGGGCAACGCGCATGGCGTTGTAGAAGCGAACGTCATGGCCGGGGTGCGCCTCCACCAGCAGGCGAACGGTGGCGGTCTCGTGAGCGTAGAAGACGGTGCGGAAGCGCCCGTAGAGGTGCTGCTGCGCCGCGAAGAGGGCGGGCAGGCCTAGCCACTCGTGGGCAATGAAGAAGGCGGGGTGCTGCAACTTCTCGCCCAGCAGGGCGGCGAGCGCGGAGACGCTCGCGACGGCTCCGCGAATGTACTCGTCGTACTCCGGCTGCCCCTCGTACCACGAACTGTGGACGCCGTGATAGGCGTAGAGCCAGCTCTTCAGGCCGCTGACGGGTTCCAAGTTGACGCCGCGGCTGTCCACGAGCAGGACTTCGTGCTCCACGGTGCCGAAGCGGCGCGTGCCGTAGAGGATGGAGACGTTGTGGAACTGCTGGACCTGATGGAAGGCTTGCGCCACCCGTTCGGGCACATCCGAGATGCTCTCGCTGCTGTGGTAGCGGATGGTGAAGCCGTTGCGGCGGGCGCGCAGCCGTTCCTGTTCGAGGCTGTCCCAGGCGTCGTAGCCGCCCAGGAGGATGGTACGTTCAACCGCCTCGTTGTAGGCGGGGCTTGCCAGCAGACCGTCCAGCACCGCGCCGATGCCCCCGACTTTGACCCCGGCCTCGTGCGTGGCGTGAACGACGAGTTTCAACATGAATCCTCCCTGTGGACGGTAGACGATAGGGATAATTAAAAATGCAAAATGCAAAATGCAAAATGAACGGCGACGGCGCGCGTCCTTGCTCCGCACGGAACGTGGTACAGATGAGAGGCAAGGGGTTATGCATACCTCTATACATTATGTCAATCAAAGCCTACATCTATCGCCCTTCAATGTAGGCTTTTGTCTAGCCACCTATCAGTTTGGGAAAGGAAAAAAGGTTATCTCGCAGACG